>NZ_JASJOR010000024.1:0-134707 GCF_030068545.1 Xanthocytophaga flava
AGGAAAGGATATAGTCTACTGTGTATACACTCTCAGAAAGTAGTACTTTTGCTGCAATGGCTATTTTTAAATGTAGGCATCACAACTAAACCTAAACCTACCTGATTAATATTTGTCCAGCAGTCAGAACTTTTAGCAATTTTACTTAGTATCACCACTCACTATCTTTATAAAAACCTACTGCTTATGAGACAGTTATACAAAATCTATGTGTATACTTTTTTTCTGATACTAGTATGTGGTATAGGTTGGGGACAGACTAAAAACCGTGTTACTATTCTGGTTGATGCATTTGGCAAATCTGATGCACTTAAACAGGACTGGGGATTTGCGGCCCTCGTTGAATACAATGGTAAACGCATTCTTTTTGACACAGGCAACGATGCAGAATCGTTTGCTTACAATGTAAAAGCACTGAATGTGGATCTAAAACGGCTCGACCTGGTAGTTATTTCGCATCGTCATGGAGATCATACAGATGGCTTGCATTATTTATTAAAAATAAATCCAAAAGTTAAGATTTATACTCCTAATGATGAATACTTCGGAGGGCCTACTCCTCCCGCGTTCTTCCGGCGACCTGTGGACAGCCTGCCAGTTCACATGCGTTATTTTAAAGGCAAGGTTCCTAAACAAATACCACATGGTAGCCCATGGAAGTCGGCAAACCTGGTCAGAGTTGACAGTGTCACAGAACTGATGCCGGGCATTCGACTGGTACGTAACATTTCACAAACCAAACTTTTCAGCGAAACTCCCGAACTTTCCTTAGCTATTGATACCCCACAAGGGCAGGTGTTATTGGTAGGATGTTCACATCCGGGAATCGAAACTATCCTTGCCTCAGCAGGTATACCTGAGAAGCCTGTACATGCAGTGATTGGTGGTTTACATATGGTAAATGCAGATGAGAAAGAAGCCAATCGGTTAGCCCAGTCACTGCTTGAGAAATGGAAGATAAAACATATTGCCCCCGGACATTGTACTGGTGAAGTAACCTTTTCAGCTTTACAGCAACAGTTTGGAAAAAACTATCTGTATGCAGGTGTAGGGAGTAGTATTGACTTACCTTAACAGAGATCCTATAATGTAAATGGGTGATGCTAAGCACCAAGAACGGTTTATAGCTATATACAAGCACTAGAAGTCTTAATTTCAAAATTGCTAAATAGCATTCCATCATCTTCTTTAAGTTCCATCACCAGATTGAAAGTCCCATTACAGAGGAGTTGACCCATAAAAGCTGTAGCTGCATAGAAATCATACCAGTTACGGATATAGTACATTGTTTCTACTTCAATCACAAGTTTATGATCAATGTCCATAAGTACAGATTTTGATTCTACGAACCGACTATTTAGTAACCACGTGGCTATCTCATCATCTCCACCCTGATAGTCAAAAAAGAATGCATATTTTTCCTGAGCAAGATTCCAGTTGAATACTAGCTTTGAGTCAGTATATCTATTCTTCTTTAAATTGGACTGATGTTCAATGTGTTCAATTAGTAACTTTCGTTCAAAAGAACTAACTGAAATGTATTCCTTGTGTTTTTTATACCACCAAGAGTTGTCTAGCGAATTCATATTCTTTTCTTATTTTTCTCTTCTTCCCATCTCTTTCCAATAAGATATCCCTCATACCAGCCTACCTTATTAATAATAAAGTCTGCCATGTCTTCTGCTATCTTATAATATCCATTTCCTCCTTCATATTCATATATAGCAGGGTTCTCACCTTCATCCAGATAAAAGAAGTTAAAAAAGCCGTTTTGTTTAAAAACGGAAAACACGAACAAGTTATCCGTAAAAACCAGATCTGATTTGATCTCACTATCCTGCTCACATACTTCAAAATAGGATTCTGCATAGGTTCTCATCTGTTCAAACTCAGGAAATCTGTAATCATTTACACCCATAATATTAAATGCCCATTGGCATCCGAGTATTAAATATAACTCCCGATAGCTAAGCGGAAGAGTAATGCCAAGTTGAGCTTCAAGCCCGTTTAGTTTACTTTTTGGGCAAGGCGGAAAATTTCCCATCCCACTGTCCTGTTTATACTCAATCAGAAATCCCATGTACTTATAATGTCCTTTGGGATATGTTTCTTTGATTTTGGAAGGCCTTCTTTTTGATTGGGACATAGATGCAATTACATTAGTTTGATAGTAGGATAAAAATTTTTGAGTGATCAATTCATTATGTTTGAATACGCTTTATGAATGTATGGAAGGGAGTTCAAAAGTCTTTTTTGTATATATTATATCTATTCTCATTTTCTAATTAGAGTAAATATTCTTATTCATGCCTTGTTTGTAATTTTATCTATTCTTCCTAATTAGTATTTATATATAGCGATAATGAACAGATCAAGGTCAATACTACAATGCCCCTCTTGTCAACAAAGCAGGCATATTACTGAATGTCGTATTTTTTCAGAACAACTTCGGCACTTAATTCGAAATTACCCAAATAAAATACAAAGTAGTAAAGGTGAGGTGCTTGGTAATTACTATTGGGATTCAACACAATCTGATAGTATGGATTGGGCCTGTGACGAATGTCTACAAAACGGAAAAGCAATCAAAGGAGATCCAACGAAACAGTTGTTTTGTCACGCTCCCCCACATTTTGCTTACTTTGATAAGGAAAAAGAATGCAGAGTATGTAAAGAAACCTTTGTCTTTACTAAATCCGAACAAGAGTACTGGTATGATCACTTGAATTTCTGGGTACAGGCAACAAGAGTATACTGCCCTAAATGTCAGTATACAAAGAAACAAAAAGATCGTATCTCGCAGTTACTAAACAACTTAGATTATCTGGATATTGACAAACTTAAGGAAGTTGTAGCCTTGTATCTGACACAAGGTAATTATGAAAAAGCCAAATACCACCTGACACGCGGTAAAAAGCTAAGGCAAAGAGATAGTCTGGAGTACATCAACTTAGATAGCTGGATAAATGAAATCAAGCAGATAGAGAAAGGGAACATATCCGCGTCCTGATGGCATTCCCTTTGGCTAACTTTCAGGTCAGCTTGTACTTTCATAGCCGAATTATGCAGTATGAGGCTAAGCTTATTTAAGTGTATCTCCGAAAAGTTTATCTAGCTCTACAATCTGAAACCGGTCATGATTTTCGAAAAATTGACGAAGCACTGCTGTATGGGATGAGCCATATAATACCAAAATGCTAGTGTCTGTCTTTGGATCCAAGTGACGTAAAATATTGGTAAATATGATCAGATTACGTTCATACCAACTGGTGGTAAACTTCGTTCCTGTAAAATCAGATTTATCACCATACGAAAGAGCATAATGAAGAAAATCGGCCTGGCTTGATTTTCGACTTGCTTCGCTATTGATACTTAGGTAGTACTCCTGTAGTGTTGACTCATTCAGTTTTAGTCTTTTCTGCTTTACGATATAGGATTCTTTGAAAAATGCCCCGCCAAACTTACTATCCGGATTCATGGATTCATATTCATCCAGATCTGCATATGGTAATTCCATCTTTCGATCGGTAGCAACTACCTGAATTGCCCTGTTTTTACGCTTGGCCCGATAGGCGACCTGATAAATCTCGTTTCGTTTCTCCAGGCTATCCATTGGTTTATTGTTTATGTAGAGTTCACCTAATGAATCTAAGGCTGTTTGCAGAAAATAGGAGCGCTCTACAAAAATTTTGGATATCCCGGCCCGATTGATTGCGTCAGCAATCTGATCCAGTTCCTTCTGACGTTTGGGAGAATTTAAGTCAGGAAAGGAGGTAGAGTGTTTGTCGGAGGTTTTACCAAAATGGAACGTACCTAAAAGATACACCTTTATCTTATTTGTGTTAGTTTGAGCAGAAGCAAAAACAGGTAGAAAGCATAAAGGCAAGAAGTAACTAATCGGAACAAAGAAAGATTTCATTGTAAGGAAGTAATGGAAAGTTGAAAGGAAGATAAAAAATTATCCAAATATATTAACCTGTTACTATCTTATTTTTGAAAGAAGTAGACAGACTTGATGTAAATTCATAAAAAAAAGCGCCTTCCAATAAAGAAGACGCTTTTACTTTTAATTAACCCCTAGAGTACTAAGATTACTTACTCAAAAAATTGGTGTTATTGATCATTAGGTTTTAGCAATGGATTGGCGTTTAGAGCCCGGTTTGGTATTGGGAAGAAAGACAGATCCTTAGGATCTTTAGGTTTATCCCACCACTCTTCACCAAAACGATTCCAGCGAACCAAATCTGTTCTGCGGTGGCGTTCACCCAAAAACTCCCGACCCAACTCATCTACAAATTCATCATCTGTGAGTTTGGTCAGATTCGCTTCGTAACTTTGGGCAGGCCATGCACTTGGCTCGAAGTTACGCTTACGTACGGCATCCAGTAGCTTCGCTGCTGCAGCTTTATCTCCGTTACGGTATTTGCATTCTGCCAATGAATAGTAAATTTCTGCAAGGCGAATTTCAGTAGCAGAGTTAAAATGAAACAGATTTTCAGAAAGAGGCAACCAAGGGAATTTCAACATTCGTACACCTGAATTTTCCTCACCTGTATTTACATGCGATCCTTTGGTAAGCCCAGCAGCTCCTTCTGAGAAGCGACCAACTTGGTCTACAAATCGGAGAGGCTTACTATTCCATTCCTCGGTCCCATTAACCATTTTAGTGCTATCATACCCAAATTTCTGGTCTTTATTAAACTCGTATAACTGACCAATCAGAAAGAACCCTTCATATTCTCCTCCGGTTCCAGTGGTATGGAAAGGCTGTTTACGTTTGTCGCCATCTGCATACTTTTCGTAAGGCATACCCAGTTTATGGTTGTATAGACTTCCTGTAAGATCACGAGAAGGTGTAAGATGAATACCATTCCATCCACCCCAGTCATTGTCCAATGCATAACGAGTCTGGTAGTGCATCATTGCATTATACATCCATCCAAATTCGTAGATGTTTTTAGCATGAGGAAACTCCATGATATTTTCTGGAGAACGATATCCTTTAATACCTGAACGGAAAGGTCCTTTGTAATCAGGGTCAATGCTGTAGTTACCATACTTTCCATCAATGATTTCCTGAGCTATCTGAGCGGCATCGGTAAAGCGGGCTGTTCCTGTCCACTTCTCTGCATTCATGTATAGGCGTACCAATAAGGAGGCAGCACCACCTTGATCCCATCTTCCTGCACGTCCATTCAGAGGTAGTCCAGGAAGTGATTCTTTTAATTCTTTTTCAATGAATGCAAATACCTCCTGCGGAGTAGATTGTGGTTTCAGGGTTACATTATCTTCTACAATAGGAATGCTACGGAAAAAGTCAATCAGAAACAAATAAAACCAGGCTCTGAGAGTGCGTAATTCTGCCAGATGCTGAGCTTTATCTGCATCCGTTAAGTCTAACTTACTGTAATCAAGACCTTTAAAGTCCTGTAAAAACACATTACATTGTCCTATTCCCTGGAATGGACCGACCCAACTTCTATATATATGATCGTCATCAGCATTCCAGTTGTGTCCATGCAACCGTATCCAGTCGCCACCATCATATCCATGTTTTCCTTTTTGTGTCCATACAAAATGATCGGCGGTCAATTCCTGTAGAATCCAGCGGTCTCCATCCCAGCCTACCCAGTGTCCATGTTCATAAGGGCGAACCAGAGCAGCAATAACAGAGTTTTTATCCTGATAATAAATGTCTGTTGTCAGTGTATCAAATACTTCCTCATCCAGATTGGTACAGGAAGGGGCTGCGCCAGCCAGCAGCAAAAACACACAAAGAAGAATACGTTTATGCATATTGTTCGTATTTTTAAAGTTAGGTCGTTTTAGAAAGTAACTTGTGCACCCAATGAGAAATTACGAGTAACCGGGTATACATTGAGAGAACCAATACCTGGTTCCAGGCCTGCAATCGACACAGTAGTCGGATCAAGACCTGTATATTTAGTTAGCGTAAATACATTACGGATAGTAGCATAGATACGAAACTGGTTCAGGTACTTACTCTGGATCTTTGGAGACCAGCCCAATGTTATGTTATCCAGTTTAAAGAAGTCACCTTTTTCCAGGAAGTAATCTGTCATAACTTTACCAGATTTAATCTGTCCATTACGGCCATAGGCATCTTTAAGCAGATTGACACCTTCTTCCTTTACAAGGCCATAGTACATCTGATATAAGTTGAGAATTTTGTAGTCAAAACGTCCACGGAAATACAAGGTCAAATCAAATCCTTTATAAGTTAACGTATTACCCCAGGTTAGTTCATAATGAGGAGCCCCATGTCCTAGATAGGTCTTGTCTGTTGATGTACCTTCAGAAGATAAAATAGCTTCTGTTCCAGGCTTTCCATTTTTCCAGATGAGGATATCACCCGTTTCATTCACACCAGCATATTTGTAGCCATAAAAACTTCCTACTTCAGTTCCATCTTCTAGTCGTTGAGCACGTCCAGGATTACCAGGCGAAGGTAAATCATATCGGTCCATGAATCCTTTGACGAAGGTTCCATTAGAAAACTTATCCAACTTTGACTTAATGTAGAAAGCTGTCAAATTGGTAGTATAGTTGAAGTTATCTGTTTTTACTGCATTCCAGGTAATACCCAATTCTATACCTCTGGCACTGGTAGAGCCTACGTTTGTAAATATCTGATCATGTAGATAGGGAGGAACAGGAGTATCATAGTTAGATATAACGTCTGTAGCTTTACGAATAAACGCATCCAAGTTACCACTTAAGCGATTGTTGAACAAGGTAAAGTCAATTCCTACATTGTATGAGCTTTGTCTCTCCCAACGCAAATCGAAATTAGGGTTATTTTGAGGACCATATACTTGAATCCATTCACCTGCATCATTTTGCCAGCGACCAAAACCCGTATACTTTGCTAGTGCAGAATACCGTGGAAAGCCAGATCGACCAGTAACTCCATACGAAGCACGTACCTTCAGATCATTGATAGCTGGAATGCTTTGGATAAAAGGCAATTTAGAAAGACGCCAGGCAGCAGAGGCAGCAGGGAAAAGCCCCCATTTGTTATTGGCACCAAACTTTGTATTCCCTTCATAACGTAATGTTCCAGAGAATAGGTAAGTATCATTAAAATCATAGTTCACTCTACCAAAGAATGCAATAACTTTTTCTTTGCTTCTCTCTGAGTCCATTCCTAAACGACCTTCTACCAGATTCCATTTACCTCCATCCAGATTATTATATCCAAATGCATCGGATGGAAAATTAGCATTTTCTGCCCAGAACAGCTTTCTGTTAAATTCCTGATAGGAATATCCACCCAATACTTTTATGTCATGCAAACCAAAGTTCGCAAAATAGTTTCCTGTCCACTCTAGTGTCCAGTCTGTCCATTTCTGATTTTGTAGTCTTGCTCTTCCTGTCCGTTTATTATCTATAGATTCGACAGATTGAGAAGTATAGTACTCACGCCGATCTTCATCCTGAGCCTGACGAGCCAGTTTTAATTGTGTATTGAAGCTTTTGAATGGCTTCAAGATCGCTGTAAAATCTACAATAGAATAAGTTTGATCCGCACCATTCTCTCGTGTTTTCAGATTTTGTACCGGGTTAAAGGTATTAAATCCATTCAAACGGAGAAATCGCATCGGATTAAGTGTATCCATGATAGGCAAAGTTGGATTTAACTTGACAGCTTGTTGGAAAACGTCATAGTTGGTATACTCCTCGTTGGCTACGCGATAAGAGAAGTTTCCATTGATTTCTAACAAATTATCTAATGCTTTTTGCTGAAAGTTAGCACGTATACCATACTCTTTACGATCAGACGCAATATCAATCCCTGACTTAGTACGATAGTTACCAGAAATACGAAATACTGAGTTTTCACTACCTCCACCTATAGAAAGAGAATGGTTTTGTCCAAAGTTGTTCTTTCTGATCAAGGCATCATACCAATTGGTACGAGCACCACGATCCTGATCCCTTCCTTTTTCAATAAACTCTTCTGGAGAAAGTATATCTGGTTTGACAGCTACTACATCATGATCAATAAAACTGTCATAACTCACAGAGACTTTACCAGCTTTACCTCTTTTAGTCGTCACCAGAATTACCCCATTAGCACCACGTGAACCATAAATAGCAGCAGCGCCACCATCTTTTAACACGGTAATAGACTCAATATCCTGTTGGGCTATGTTACGCAGATTACCACCAGGCATTCCGTCTATAATAATCAGAGGGCCATTACCTGCTTCAAGAGAGGAAGCACCACGCACCTGAATATCAGGGCTTGCATTAGGGTCAGCCGCCGCAGGTGTAGATAGAACTACACCAGGCACTTTACCATCAATCATTTGTAGTGGACTGTTAAAAGCTCCCGGAACAAAGTTCTTGCTTGTTACTGTCACTACTGAACTAGTTAATTCTCTCTTTTCCTGTGTACCGTATCCCACTACGACTACTTCGTTCAGAGAGGTAATATCCGGACTAAGAGAGATGTCAACTGTTGTACGTCCACCAGCAGCTACTTCTTCTGTCAGGTATCCGATAAAGCTAAATACCAGTGTTACATTACCATCGGCAACATTTAATGTATACTTCCCATCAGCATTGGTCACCGTACCTGTTGTAGAACCTTTTACACTTACACTTACCCCTGGTAAAGGATCACCCTTATCTGTTTCTGTAACTGTACCTGATATCGTAACGGCAACACTTTCACTATTTTCCTCTATAGCAGAACGGCTTTCAGAAGAACCACCCTCTTCTACTGGCTTAATAATAATCTGTTGTCCTGATAGCCGATAAGAAAGCTGTAACGGTGTAAGCATATGATCGAGTACATCCATCAGTTTTTCATTACGGGCTTTTACAGTTACCTTGCGGTCTGCCTGAATCAACTCCGGACTATATAGAAAGCGTACACCTGCTACTTGTTCCAGTTGATCCAGTATCTTTTCCATTTTCTCATTCTGACTGTTCATCGTAATACGTCGATCCAGCAGATTCTGTCCCTGACCTTCACTAGCCAATGCAATTCCAGCAAAGGCAACAATTGTAAAGACATGTAAAATACTGATTTGCATAATTTTTAAGACGGAATCACATAAGTGTCGTTTGTTTTTCATAATTTTTCGTGCATTTTGTTAGTTCTTAAGAATTGGCAAAAAGAATCCCGTCATCCTTAAAAAGGACGATTGTTTGGCGACATCGGACGGGCAAATTGATGGCCGCTGATGTTGGTAGCATCAGCGGTTTTTAGTGTAGAAACGGTAGGCTTACATCATAGGCAGTCTTTGTGATTAAATAAGTGAGATAATGACAGGTAAAGTGTTGATTGATTTTATGGTTAATCTATAAAATAACTATTACCAACTAGTTACTGACAACCTTGGCTTTGAACCACTATTTGTCCGTCTACAATCTGATATGTAGAATTAGTTCCTGCACATATCCAATCCAGTTTCTGATACAATGATTCATCACTGAGGCGAGCTGTTAAGGTACAGGTTGCCATCTTGTCTTTATCATAGACAATCGTTACATGATATGCTTTTTCTAATGTAGAAAACACCTTTGCAATAGGAGTATGTTTAAATGTAAAGTTTGGAGGCAATACCAGTGAATCCAGAATCATAGGCTTGTCAATGAGTGTACGTATCAGACGAGCTTCTTTTCTGAAAAAAGTAGCCTGCTGATTGGGTTTTAATAACAATGCAGCCGTTTTCCCTTCTGGCAAGTTTATAGGAGTAGTTGTATTTTGAAAGACAGATACTTTTCCAGTATGGACACTAACAATTACCAGTTTATCGTTTTCATGAGCTTTAATATGAAAACTAGTCCCAAGTACTTTTGTAACCACTTCATTGGCATATACCAGAAAAGGCTTGTTAGGATCTTTGGTAATCTCAAAAAAGGCTTCTCCACTTAATTTAACTTCTCTTTTCTTTTCATCAAATAGAGTACGATAAACCAGACGGCTATCAGGATAAAGTGTAACACGACTGCTATCACTTAGAATGATTACCTTAGGCCTTTTCTCAGTGTTAATAACAACACGTTCTTCCTGACGATCAAAAGTATGTATTGCGTCAAATAATGTTCCTAGTATAGGTTGCTGCCTATTTCCGGATTCATATAGATATAACCACACACTTACTCCAATGAGAAATATAGCAGAAGCTGCAGCAATCCACCAAGTTTTACCTATCTGTCTGACAGGTTTTGAATCCTGCTCGGAACGTTGTTCTATAGCATCCAGCAACTGTGTTACTTTAGTATGCACATATTTTTCTGGCAGGGGTAATTGCTCTCCCCGAATATCCAGCAGCCATTGGCGAGCTGTTGTTATCGTTTCCTGTTGCTCTGGATTCAGATTTATCCACTCCTGCCAGAAAGATTCCTTCTCTGGAGTAGTAAAGTATACCCAGGATCGAAAATCTTCATCTTCGATAAAATCTTCTTCCTTATAAAATTTATAATCCTTCATAAAAAAGGCCAACTTTGTGTACTATCTATTACGATTATCCTTTATGTGAAGGTTTATACTCATGTATTGAAAAAAATTTTTTATTTTTTTTTAATGCAGAAGATATAGCACCAGATTTCTGGATGTCGTCAGACGTTATGCCCGATCCAACATAAGATATGGTGAGCATTCTGGATACAAAACAGGAAAGCTACACATACGTGCCTATGTGTAGTTATGATAAAAAGAATTTAATAAACTAAATCTTTCGGTTAGATTATCTTAAAATTCTATAAGATAACAGAAGGTAGCCCACAACATAACAGGCCAGCAATCACGAAGTTTTTTGAGAGAATACTGTAACAAATTAGCAACTGATTGAGGAGCAATTCCCATCATCTGTCCGATTTCTTCGTAACTAAGATTCTCATAATAGCGCAGGTACAAAGCTTCCTGTTGACGTTTGGAAAGTCCTGAAATATGAGTTTGCAGTAAAAGAGAGGTTGATTGCCAATCTTCCTGAGAGATAATCTGGCTTTCAAGAGACTCTTCATTATTATTTAGCTGTTCTTCATCCAATGAATAGTTCTCCAATGACTTTTTCTGAAGAGACTTAACCAATTGATGTCGCAGGGCTTTCAACAGATAAAACTTTACGGAAGGAGTTTCTCTCAAATACATACGTCGATCCCATAACCGAAGTAATACATCCTGTATACAATCTTCGATAAACGCAGAATCCTTGGAGAAACGCGTTGCATAATGAAAAAGGGTAGAATAGTATTTTTGAGCTAATGCTCCCAAGGCCGTTGCATCGCCCTGTCGAAACTGCATCCAGTAAATGTGATCTTCGTTGGAAAAATATTCAGGTTGCGTAGACATATATTTTTCACACAGACAGGCCAGAAAAATATCCAAAAGATAAAATTAAACTATTGAACACTACAATGCAATATTTTTTCTGATAAATCCTATTATTAACAAATATTTTCTCGATAAAATAATTGTTCTCATTACACTTATTCTATCTAAAATTTAGATAAAAGGTGCAGATCCCACATTCAAAAATGAATTTTCATAAAAGATAAGTGCTGAAACAGTATAGTATCTTTCTAAGAACCAAAAGCTATTTAAATTGAAATCAAACTAACTACTTTTGTTAAAGTATATTAAATTCCTACTATACAAACAGACATTTTTTACCTTTAGAAAAAGCGCTGTTTCAAGCATGAATTCATTTTTAACCAGATTATCATTTTTCATATGGTTGTATCTAAGTTGTGCAACAGAGGGAACTATCTATGGGCAAATTGGGACTTATGAGCCAGATACAATTGAATATTACTGTCCCCGACCTGCTTATTTTAATGAGAAGTTGACAGCCGTATACAATCAATACAATTATCCTTTAGATACCTTACTCTGTCAGTTTGAGGAAATTATGAATCGACTGGAGAATCCTGGGTTTTGCCCTACTAAAAAGGCTTGGGATATGCTGCATGAAGATCTGGAATATATTCAGCATTGTGTACATACACTAGAGGCACAACGATCTGATTCTATAACACTTTATGAGAAGTTCTTTCGTCATATCCAGAATCAACGATTAAAGAAGAAGCATGTTTATTAATCAGCCATCATCAACTGATTGTTCTTGTTCCAGCCAATGCAGTATTATATTGTCAGAAACCTATGAAAGATTATACAGCAGAGCTATTGAGTTGTATAAAGGAGAAGTATGGTATCTGTGATTCAGAAACTGACAAAAGGTAGTATATGAAAGTCTACTTTTATCTGGTTGTTGTTCCGGGAATATGGATGCTTGCCATTCTTGAAACAACTGCGCAAAGAGGTGTTATCAATCTGGATACGGTCTTAAAGTATCATCCTCAAACATATGTTATCAACAGGCAAATCCGAAAAGAAGCTACATTCTATGACGACACGCTCCAACGTCTTGCCAATGATCTTATGCCTAGAGGAATGCATAGAGATTCTTCTGACACTGCTTCAGAAAATAGAAGGCAGGTAAAATTACAAGAGGAGATTCAGGCTGTTCAGAAAAGGGCACAACTTGAACTAGAGGAAAGCTACAAATCCAAAATGGATAGTTTAAACTGTCTCATTCAGAAAGAAGCCCACGAATTTGCCATTTTCTATAAGTTAACAGATCTGGTTGGGAAAGAATTCTTGCTATTTGCGAGTTCAAATGTAAGAGATTATACAACTGATTTTTTACTATTTGTAAACACCAAGTGGGATTATCAGTTGAAGAAAAATAGACTTACCCGAAAACGACGTTAGAAGGAGCTTACCTTGGAAGTACTCATACGAGTTGAATGGTAAAGTACATTTTCTCGCTATAATCAGAATTTTGGTACTTCAAACAACAAACAGTGGAAGAGAACTAACAAAAGTATGTTACCCAACAGCCAGTTTAGACTGGCTGTTGGGTAATGAATTAGTAGTATAATCAGAAGCGGAAGGCAACGTTTGCCAGAATGTTAAATGGTTTCTGAGGTGTACCGTTCGAGTTCCAGTACTGCTGATCCAGAAGGTTGTTTGCTTTGATAGCCAGACGGTATCTGGGTTGGTCATAAAAGAGCGTTGCATTAACAAGTGTATAGCCAGGAAGTTTAAATGTATTGGTAGCTTCCAGCCAGGCATCACTTACATAGTTAGCACCAATACCCAGTCCAAGTCCTTGTACAGTCCCTTTTGTCATATGGTAACTCGCCCATATGTTACCAACATGTTTAGGACTTGCTACCAATGACTTTCCTTCCAAAGAAGCAACTGACTTGGTATATTCATTTTCATTATAGGCATATCCGGCAATAATGTTCAGGCCATTCACCGGATTGGCAATCACTTCGACTTCCACCCCTTTGCTTCTTTGTGTGCCATCCTGATACATAAACGTTCTGCCATTGACATCTCCGGTACGGGTAGAGTTCGTTACACTGATATTATAGTAACTGATTGTGGCATTCAGTCTGTTTTGTACCATATCCAGCTTTACCCCTCCTTCAAACTGGTTTCCATACTGAGGTTTGAGAATTAGTAAGGTAGAGTCGGGTTGTAAAACAGGCGCCAGGTTGTTAAATCCATTCATATAGTTTGCAAATACAGCAACCCGATCTTTTACTGGTTGGTAAACAATACCCAGCTTAGGAGACAAGGAAGTTTGTTTGTAAGCACCACTTCGTTGATCAGTTGTAACTGTATACGTTCCATCTGTAGCAAATCTGTCGACACGTAAACTTAGCATGATCATCAATTGGGAAGAAATTGAAAATACATCAGATGCATATAAACCATAGCTGTTTGTCTGAGTAGCCGTGCTGGTAAATCCTCTCTTATAAGCCAATTCATCCAGTTTATCAGCATTGATATTAGGCAATGGCCGGTTCAGGTTTACGGTATCGTAGGTTAGGGTTACCCGGTTTAACTTATTGTAGTTGTTGTTATAATCAAACCCTGCAACAATCCGATTCCGGAAAGAACCAATCATAAAATCTCCTATGAAGTTCTGTTGAAACTGTGTATTGCCAAACGTTTCCGGTTTTTGGTTTCGTACTGTACGTAGAAACGTAGAATCGGTTTGCATGCTTAGTGTAGTCCACAGGAAGTTCTTATAGAAGCCTTCTGAGTACAGGTAATTGGTCTGGGATGTCCATTGGTCGCTTATCTTATACTCTATGCGGGCCTGGATATTATTGATTCCATTGTTGATATCAATGCCATCGTTAATATAAGACCGGTTATATTGAAGAGGTAGGTCTTTGAAACTTCTGGCAGTAACTCTGCTCAAAGATCCGATGGAAATAGCTGTGGTAGTAAATGTTCCTCTTGTAAAATCCATATCTACCAGAAACTTTAACCGCTTGCTGGCCTGGTATGAAAAGCTGGGGGCAAACGTATAGTTTTTAGAATACCCCTGATCCTGAAAAGAGCCTTCTGACTGCCAGCCGGCATTTAGACGAAACAGCACTGCTTTGTCTTTGGTAAGTGGTGTATTAACATCTGCTGTTATACGGGAAAGATTAAAGCTACCTGTTGTATAGCTCACCTCACCTGCAAATTCTTCGAAAGGTTGTTTGGTAACATAATTGTAGACGCCTCCAAAGGTTACATTGCGATTTCCGCCAAATAATGTTCCTGTTGGTCCTTTGAGAACTTCCAGACGTTGAAGGATAATGGGGTTGAGAGGAACAACGGCACTGGTTACCATACCATTACGCATACCAACAGTAGAGGCGAAGCCTCTCATACTCATGCCTTGAGAACCACCAGCCAGGAAGTTAGGAACTGCACCGGGAACATTCAGGTAAATGTCAGTTCGTTCAGTAACTACCTGTTCTTTCATAATGTCTTTGGTTACTACAGTATATACCTGAGGATTCTCCATATTCTTTAAAGGCATCCGAGCTACATATTCTGTCTCTTTTCTCGCAAAGGCATTGGTTTCAGTAACAACAATCTCATTTAACTGATGAGTGCTTTCATCAATCTGTAAGCTTAACCGGGTTGTTTTGCCAGCCTGCACTGTTACATTTTGTTTACTGGCCGTGTAGCCAACACCAGAAGCAACAAGAGTATAACTGCCTTCTTCAACATTCCGGATTGTGAACTTGCCTTGTGTATCCGTAGCTTCACCAAGTGTAGTTCCTTCCAATCCAACATTAATACCAGATAAAGGCTCTCCTTTACCAGATCGAATAGTACCTGTAATAGTGCCCTTTCCGGTCTGAGCCTGAAGGGTGATAATGATTGTCAGAATTACAATTAAAAGACTGGCTATTACTTTATAATAAAATGGGTAATGGTTTGTTTTGCTCATGTACTAGAAAAATTAGAGACTTATTATTATTTAGATTAATTATAAACAGAGCAAAGTAAGGGAGAGCTTTGCATATACACAAGCATTTGTAAATTTTTCTGAAGCAGTATAGATACAGCTTTGACGAGAAGAGGAAAGTTACTATTTCCCAAAATGGGAGGAAGAAAACATCAGATCCCTATATAAATTAAACACAAACAGATCAAATTCAGCTATTTAAACAAGTAATAGAGCAGTAACTGTAAGAATAGCAGAATTTATTTTATTTCCTGAAACGACTGCTACTGTTTTTGATCTGATCCTGATATAAACCATACAAAGCGATCAGGGTCCAGGTGATGTTAATAAATGCAGAAGGATATGAGATGTCATAGATAGCGCTCACGCCAACCAAAATGCCACCCAGAATATTGCAGAGATGGAAAGGATAAGAGGTAGAGGTCCATCTCTTACTAATGAGTAAAAAATAGGAGATCAGAAAAAGGAATGCACCAAACCAACCGAGTATGTCAAAGATAAGTTTGAGGTTGGTCTGGTGCATAGAATAACTGTAAGTTCTTATTTAGTGATCCAGCGATTTACTGTGTTGTACTTGCCTTCCAGCACTACCTTGTAAAAGTCTGAAGCAGGTATCTTGCTCAAATCTACTGCAAATTTTCCATCTTTTACTGGTACCTCACCTAAGAGTGTATAAGTGTCAAACTTCCCAGTTTCTTTATAGCCATTGCTGGTAGTAATCCATACTTTCACTTTTCCTTCCGTATCTATCGGTTTCCAACTTACTTCCAGCGCTTTAGCAGTTTTGATGGCTTTAGGCTGAACCAGCGATACTTTACCTACCAGAGGCACACCATCCAGTTCACGAAGTTCATCAGCAGACAAGGATACATCCAGAAAACGCGCAAGAGTTGGTAGAATATCCACTACACTCACAGGTGATCCTTTTGCATAGGTGTTCAATGGCTTTGCATTGGTCACAATCCAGGAAGCACGTTCCCGTTCAGATTGACCGCCGTGGTTTCTTCCGGTTTTGGCGTCACGTCCATGATCGGTAGTCACCATGATTACCCATTCTTCTTTATTCTCCTTTTGTCTGAGTTTGATAGCATCCCAGAGTTGGCCAATGCGTTTATCAGCAGCTTTTACGGCATCATTGTATTTTTCACTGTCACCATACATATGTCCCATGTCATCCGTAAACTCCAGATATACCCATGACAAATCGGGGCCTTTCTCTTTGATATAACGGGCAGCCTCATCGGTAACAGCCTGATCAATATCAGACATAAACTTTCTCTGTTTATCATGTGGGTACTTTACCGTATCCAGCTCCAGACCGTCAAAGTGATAGTCCAGCTTGATACCATTGGTCTGAGATAACCCCTCTCCTACCAGTTTGGTTCGGTTATCTTCCCAGCTTGAAAATACGGCTGTTTGTTTGTCAGGATACTGATTTTCAAACAAGCGGAAGATGGTTGGATAGTGATAGTTAGGAGCCTTGATGTCATTGTCAGGTACATTGTGTTTGTTGAACCACACTCCGGTTAACACATTGGTGTATCCGGGTGCTGAAATAGTAGGCGTTTGCGTGTAACTATTCAGTTCACCACCTTGGTTGGCATTGATCAAGCCTCCTTCTTTGGCAATCTCATGCAGATAAGGCGTTGGCACCTTATCCAGGATGTCACGGGAAACACCGTCAATTATTACAAATACAGCCTTTTTCTTCTGCGCCATTGCTATATTGGCCATAAAGACCAGCATAACAATAGGGATATATTTCTTCCTCATTTTCATTAGGTTTGTTTTTCTAGTGTATAACTTTCATTTACCAGCCAAAGATCTGTTTCAGATTAGGATTAAGCAATACCTGATTCTGGGGAACTGGACGATAGTAAGACTTCGGCTCCTGAAATGTACCATTATCCGATGACGTTTGGACAGTTCCTGAAGTACCATTCTTCAGGAACACCCCAGCATCCTGTCCGATAGATCCAGTCCGGTAATAGATGAAATCTTTTCCTAATGCATTCTTTTCTTTTACAGCAGGGATTGATTCACTGTTGTTCAGCAAAATAATATCCGGAACACCATCGCCTGTGAGGTCATGTTTGCCCAGGCCAGAAAAATAGATCCCTTCCTGTTCTTTTTCCAGAAGTTTTCCTGCATTCCAACGCATCAAATCATCGTAACGATAACCTTCCAGTGCCATTTCGATACGACGTTCTCTGCGGATTTCCAACAAAACAGGTCGCTGTGCTGTACTTGTGTTTGGATACTTTGCATCCTGTACCGGATCAACAGCCGGAGTAAGGGAAAGTTGAGGCATACCTACCCGGTTGCGTAGCAGATTGATACTTTGATCCAGATCACCCTGTGTCAGGGTACCTAGTTCAGCTTTTGCTTCTGCATAGGTTAATAGTATTTCAGCATAACGCAATACCGGAATATCCAGATTGTTTTGTACCACAGTACTTGGATCATTCACAAATCCTTTGATCTGATGATATCCTGTGAAGTTTTTAGCCAGTTGCTGTACATACAAACCACCTCCCTGCGAGTAGGTATCTACGTTTAAGAGGTTAAAACCAGGATACGCATACGTCTGACTTAACCGTGGGTCACGATTTTCAAATTCTTTGACAAACGGAAATGTGGTATACCCTGACTGGCTGCTGTAATATGATCCATCTGCCATGAGATAATCCTGTAAAAGATCTTTGGTAGGAGACACTTCATAATTTCCAAATACAGTCTCATTCCAGCCACTATTACGGATGCCATTCTCACTATAGGTAGCCAGTAGTACTTCAGGATTGCCATTCAGGTTTTGCTGAACAAACAGATTCATGTAATCCTGTGTCGGGCTTCCGGTTGTGTAGAGTCTGAACTTACCTCCATCCATAATATTTTTAGATACATCGGCTGCCAGTTGCAGGAACTGTGATGCAGTGCTTTCCAGAGCTAACTCAGAATGATATCTCCGATAGGTGCCTTCATATAAGGCAAACTTTGCCTGATAGGCTTTCACAATCCAGCGATTAACAGCACCAGATTCTGATGTTTCGTTTACATGTTCTGCTGCAAATGCATAATCTTCCATAATTTTCTCTACGACCAGAGAACGAGGGTCTCGTTCCTTCATCAGCAGTTCGGTATCATTGGTATTGATCACCTGATCATACCAGGGAACGTCAGAATACCGTTTTACTTTATTTACATAAAATTGAGCTCTGAAAAAGCGAGCTAATCCTTCATAATGGTTCAGTACATCTTCTGATAAGGGTGCTTTTCTAAAATTTGCCAGAAAATAGTTTACACTTCGAAGCTGTTCCCAATTCCAGCCATTTGGAAATGCAGATGCAGTAGGGTTACCACCCATCACCAGTTTAATCTCAGTTGCTCCTGTTGTAGCTGCATTGTCAGTGGATTGGTCATCATTATAGATGCCCCAACCAGGAAAATTGTACATGTTATTGATATACAACTTAAGATCCTGCTCTCCATTGAAGAAATTATCACTACCAATGGAAGTTGAGGGTTGACGGTCCAGAAAATCATTGTTACAGGCAGAGAAGCTAAGTGCTGCTAAACCCATCCCTATTATATATGTATGTATTCGTTTCATGGTTTGATTTAGTTAGAAAGTCACATTCAAGCCGAAGGAGTATCTTCTTTGCCAAGGATATGCATATCCGTTGCCATTCCGATTCGTATTGCTGGAAGGATCAATACCGGCATTGGCATTGATTGCCTCCGGATCATAGAATTTCTTCAGAGCAGACCACTCATAGAGGTTTTCTCCACTCACATAGAAGCGTACATTAGCCAGATGCCATCTTTTTGTAAGGACAGAAGGAAGTGTATATCCAACCGTCAGGTTTTTAAATCGCAGATAAGCTCCATTCAGCATATAACCTGTTTGTGGAATGGCAAGTCCTTTGGCATTACCAGGTGTAGTTCCCAGATTAACATCCGCCAGCCATGCTTGCATGATTGGATATTTAGCATCCAGGTTCTGGTTAGCAAGGCCTGCATTGATATATGACTGAGAGTGTTTGCTCATGTCAACTTCACTATCATTGTTTGGTCTGTAGAAATCGAGCAAGTGTTCATACCCACCAGCATAGGGTTGTTGGTAAAAGCCCCAGTACAAATAATCAAGCGGATAATAATCCCGTTTACCTACTCCCTGGAAGAAGGCACGTACATCAAATCCTTTCCAGCTGGCATTCAGATCTATACCAAAACGGTAACGTGGAGAAGTATTACCAATAATTGACAGATCTTTAGGATCTTTGGCAGTCAAACCTGTTTCAATAGCTTTGTTTCCATCCAGATCTTTGTACTTAGGCCAGCCTGGAACGATAGCCAGGGCATCCCAGGGAATGATGGATGACTCATTTAAGGCATCAATTTCTTCCTGAGTTTTAAACAATCCATCACTTTTCAATCCCCAAATCTCACCCAGTTGCATTCCTTTACGATACTGAGAAAAATTCTCGTTCGGATTGTCAAACTTGGTAATTACCGAACGGCTATCAGACAAAACGAATGTTGCACTGAAAGTAACTGGGTCTTTAGCAGTTTTGAAACTGTTCTGATAGTTGACAGACAATTCCCATCCACGATTTCTCAGATCGGCTGCGTTTTCTTTAGGCTCAGCAGCTCCTAGTACATCTGGCAAATCACGTCCCAGTGTAAGCATACCACGGGTATTACGCTGATAGATGTCAAACGCTACATTGATCTTGTTATTAAACAAACCAATGTCTGTTCCAAAGTTAAGAGTAGTAACTTTTTCCCATGTGTAGTCAGGACTCACTAATCCAGGAGTTGATACTTGTAATGGCAGCGTTCCTCCAATCAGATAGTTAGACAATGAGGGATTCAGCGTAGAAATGTATCCATAATTAGATACGGACTGATTACCCAGTGATCCATACGAAGCACGTAACTTGAAGTTACTTAATACAGGTTGTAACCCCTGCATAAAGGCTTCCTGATCTACACGCCATGCAGCAGAGGCTGAAGGGAAGAATCCATACCGTTTGTTGGATGGGAATCGGGAACTACCATCGTAACGACCATTAAACTCGACAATATACTTATCATTAAAAATATAATTCAGACGATAAAACCAACCCCGGATAGCCCAGTCACTGATACTCTGCCCCGCTGTAAGTTCGCCTGTTGCCAGTCCTATGGTAGGATAGGATGGAGAGATTAGATTGGTTCGTCTGGTTTCGTTACCTTCTGTACGAAAATATTCCTGATTAAATCCACCCAGTGCGGTAAATTCATGTCTACCCCATTTCTGTGTGAATGTGGCGTAGGTGTTCAGGACTGTGTAATTGTCAAACTGGCTGTATTTTCCGGCATAGCTATTTCCTTCCTGACGAACATCATTAGGTCCATAACCAATCTTATAAGGAGTTTGATAATAACTTGAATCTCTGGCTCCTCTTCTATAGGTAAAGTCCGCATTGAATTTCAGTATGTCTTTAATCAGAGAAACTTCACCATTGAACTGTGTTTGCAAACTGAAGTATTTACCAGAAGACTTTCCTCCTTCTGTCAGTTGGGCTCCTGTTCTACCAACCGATGTATTTGCCCAGGTTCCATCTGGATTGATATCATAATCAGTAGGAAACAGGTTGTAAATACTGGAGATAGAGTAATTGGACGGTGTTTGACGTTTTGTAAAAGTCAGATAGGTATTATTCCCAAATGACAGCCATGAGGTAATCTGATGATTCACTTTGCTTCTCAAGCTATAACGGTCAAAATAATCTTCCGCAATTTTCAGAATACCATTCTGACGATTGTAGTTTCCAGAAATATAGTATTGTGTTTTGCTGGAGCGACCACTTATTGATACAGCATGATCCTGCGAAAAGGTATAGTCACTCAGAAAATATCGGGTCCAGTCACGGTTACCCATGTACTCCCACAGCTTGTTATCACTTGGATTGATTCGTACACCTGGAATCGAAGGATCATCAGAACGTTCTTTGGCATATTGATAGAACTGATCACTGTAGTTCACATTATCCCAAGGAGTATTGTTAGTTGACAATTCCAATAGGCGTGAATAAATATAAGGGTCTGTAATTTTGTTGGGTAATACAGTTGGTTTGTTGAAAGACAAGTTATTAGAGTAACTCACACTTACGCCTTCCTGACTACCACTTTTGGTTTTAATCAGAATGACACCAAATGCAGCACGTGCACCATAAATAGCAGCAGCTGAGGCATCTTTGATAACAGAGATAGATTCAACATCCTGTGGAGCCAAACGGTTTAGCTCCACAGCATCAGAAGGCACAGCATCAATCAGGATTAATGGATTACCACCGTTGATGGAGGTAATACCACGAATATTAATATTAGCCGCAGCACCAGGAGCACCTGAACCAAAGTCAATGTTCAGGTTAGGCACCATACCCTGAAGCCCCTGAGCTGTATTTGAGATAGGACGACTCGCCAGTGCTTTGGCACTAACCTGATCGACTGCACCAGAAAGATTTACTTTCTTCTGTGTTCCATACCCAACTACAACGATTTCTGACAGTTCAGAAGCATCATTTTTCAATAATACATCAATGGATTTTCGATCCCCTACTGCTACTTCCTGCTTCACAAACCCAATGTAGGAAAATACTAATACGGATTCTGTTCCGGGAATATTGATGCTGTAATGTCCATTTGCATCAGTCTGGGTTCCGGTTGTGGTTCCTTTTACCTGAACAGAAACTCCAATTAGAGCTTCTCCCTGGTCGTCTTTGACTGTTCCTGAAATCTTCTGTTGCGCCATCAGCACATGACACAGCAAGAATGCCAATAAAGATAGGTAAAGTGTTTTCATGTTTGTTTTTGGGTTTGCGCAAAAGTAGTTCGGCAATATTACCCCTTGATTACCCATCTATTAATAAACTGAACATTCAGTCAATTTATTTTTATATTTTAGTTAAGCAAAACTTTTACATACATCAATAGCAGAAAAGTATCATACATTTGGATTAAGTCATACTCAGACATTCCTATGTCTGAAAATTGTTTATTTACAAGTTTACCTCCTGTTATATATTTCCATATCATTATTCAAATGAGATGCAAGAGCAGGCATTTTTGTCTATTGTTACGTCAACTTTACGTATATTCAGACAAGATTATGCAGAGACAGGAAGATTGGCTGTCTTACTATTTGTAACTATTTTTGAGCATTCACAGCATTCGTATATATACCACATAGCATCCAGACACTGTCTATCTGAAAACACTACCGATCAATGGGAAGAAAAAGCTTAAAAGAGGATCAGCAGAAAAAAATCATTGAGGCATTTTATGAAATCGCCAAAAGAGAGGGAATCGAAAATATTTCTTTCGGAAAAATTGCCAAAGAACTGGACATGCATCCAAGTCTCGTAGTTCACTATTTTTCGACAAAGGAAGAATTGCTGCTGGGGCTGATTGATTTTATCATTGCCGGGTATCAGAATATTTATCTGGCTGAACCGGAACATGTAGATAGCCTAAACAGATTGATTGATGTGTTAAATAATATCTTTTCCCGAAAATGGAACAATTACATTGACGACAGTATTTTCTATAATTGCTTTGCTCTTATATTCCGCAACAAACTCATCAAACAACAATTTCAGGAATTACATTTGTTACTACGCCAATGGCTGGAAAACCTTATCCAGGCTTGTGTAGACCAACAATTAATTGTCTGTGAAAACCCCGCTCAAACGGCTGATCTGATCTTTGTGATTTCAGATGGTGCATATTATTTCCTCAGTATGATTGAAGACCCTGATCTATATCAGGAACATATGGAACGATACAAGGAAGCAGCCTTTAAGTTGCTGCATCTGGAAAATGCATTACAATAGCTAGCTACCCTCTTCCTTTGACACATATAAAAATGGGTTACTTCAACAAATACTGTACTCTGCTAAGCTGAAATAGATACTATACAAGCTTGCCTCAGATTTTGAATGTATCAACTTTGCTAATCAAGAGTCTTTTCTTTTTTGACTCTGATTGTACAGGAACTCACTTATACTAGAAGAGAACTGTAGGTAAAAAGCAGAAAAACAGTAAAAGGCAATAAAAAAGAAAGTCATAGAAAAAACCTTGTGAAATAAATCAAGATTAGCAAACTGAGAATTATATAAGAAGACAGCTCCAAAGAGATACATTCCTGTCAAGATCCATTTTGCAAAACGAAATCCTTCATACGTCAGTACCATCATAAAAATAGCAACTGCTGTCCGAATGATTTTTGAAATTAAATTTGGATGTCCATCCTGAAAGTAAGAGGCCAGAATAATTTCAAATGAAAGAATTATATCTGCCGCAAATAACACGACTAGTTGAATTTTGCCTTTGGATATTTTGGATTCCATATATTGATAATAGGAAGGTAACTTACTGAAATTATCGATTATTATGTCAAGGCAAACTTTATTTTACTTTATTCTGCTCTACAATCTGGTCTATCTCGGTTTGGCTAATACCCGTTTGCTTTAGGATTTCAGTAATAAAACCTGTTTTTCCAGCTACATACTGATCCATATCAAATGGATATAGAGTTGCCAGTTGCTTCTTTAATCTGGCATATTCAGAGATCTTTTCAGGATGTTGTCTCAGATAGTTTCTGAATTGCAAGTGATTACTCAAACCGGTGTTCCCTTGCAGGCAAGCATATAAATGGTGTGGCGGCCATGTCCGCCTATTTGCTACCAGTGGGGTAGTGTCAGACAATCTTTTGAAAGATTCCCGTCCTGTAATGCCAAGGTCTCCCTGATGCCGATATCCTAAGTGAATCAGTTTTTCAATAACCTTGTTCATTGTCTCTTTACTCTCAATAACCAAGTCAATATCAATAATCGGTTTTGCTGCTAACCCCACTACTGAAGTACTGCCAACATGCTCAACAGACACTACTAAATCCTGCAGACATTCCTGGTAAACAGATTTAAGTTGTTCAAATGTAGTATGCCAGGCAGGATTATATTCTTCCAGAATGATACCTGATTTTCTTTCCATTCTATTTTTGTACGATAAAAACATTTCAACTATAAAGAGTGACTAAAGCTGCCACATATACTACAAATAGACTACTCCCTGCATAGTAACCACAGAAGATCCACCCACATAAATTCCGTCCTCTTTCACAACGACATTGATTAAAGAAGGTTGATTTAACTTTACTCCCTGTAAAATCTGAGATTCCTGACCTTGCTGGATGACTTTGCTATTACACAGGAAACCAGCTAATGGTCCGGCAGCAGTACCTGTTGCAGCATCTTCATCAATCCCAATCAATGGATTAAAGAAACGGGACTGTACAATATAACTTTCTGTTGACTCAGGAAAAGCAAAACAGTAAAATCCTTCAAAATCAAATTGTTTTGAGAGTTCAATTAATGCATTGGCATTTGGTTTAATGCTATTTAGCAGGTTAATACTTGAAACAGGTATCATCGCATGTGCAACTTCTGTTTGTGCTATGGTTGGGATAAGTTGACGAACAATAAGATCTTTCTCACTTAACCCCAACGCTTTCGCAAGAAGATCAAAAGCTAGCTCCTGCCCATTCTGTACAGGCTTTTGCCTCATTTTCACAACAGGTAATCCTTGGGTCGGATTATCTATAGTGATCGCAATAGGTGTGTTCTCCATCAGAACCGTTAACGAGAGAGTATGTTCACTAATGAGTCCTTTTAACAAAGCTCCACTGACAGCTCCCAATAAGTTATGTCCGGCCCCTCCTACTTCTACTCCAATCGGAGTAAACGAACGAACATGCAGCATCTTTTGCTCTATAGAATAGTACACGAATGAAGTTTCGGAGTAGCCAAATTCCCGTGAAATATTTTCATATTCGGTCAGACTTAAATCTCCATTCGTAAATACAACAGACAAAGGATTTCCTTTATAACTTTCTTGGGTAAATACGTCCAATACGTAGTAGTCTAATGAGTTTCTTACTTCCATGCCAAAATGTATTAAAATTGTATGGTTAAATGCAAGTCTACTCTTTTTTATCTATTTCTAGGTAGAGTAGATAAACTTTACTTGCATTTGAATGAGCATACTTTACTAGATGAACAAAAGTTTTCGAAAATGCAAAAAGATAAAAGTATACTTGAGTTAATGAAAAAATTAGATTCCCACCTTAAAGCCAACTCTTTAAAAATAGTTGACTATTGGAAAGCAGATCTTTGCGCAATAGGTTTGAGAAAAGAAAATCGCCTTATCTATATCTCCACATATAACTACCTTAATAATGATAACATGCGATATGATTTTGATTTGGAGTTACTGATTAATACAAACACTCCTAAATCTCAGATTATAAAAGAAGGCAGAGCAGTAAATGAAACTAAACTTATAACAGAAATATGCTCCTTTTTAGCTAATGGAGTGCAAGGCAATCAGAAACCTATTATTCCTTACAGAAACTTCTAAAGAAATAACGACTAGAATATAACTATCCTAGTTATCATTGTATCCATTTATATCATCACTAGTATTGTGCTGGAAATCAGATGACGCAATCTACACAAAGCGTCTGTCTAGTTCAGATACATTTGTCTTTAGAAATAATATTTATGAGTGAATCAGACTATCAAATTAATCTGGAAAAATATCACCAGCCTTTGAATGAGAATGAGATAGAAAGATTAAAAGAGAGCAGAAAAATACCTCTTTTCTTTTACATTTTCCTTCTAATTTTCTTAGGTTCCTTTGTCTGGTTTGGTTTCTATGTAGACCATATTATCGCCAGGATTTTTTCAATTCTCATAGATCTTATCTTCTTCTCTGTATTCTCATATAGTATCCTTAAACGCAGAATAACTATTGACAAAGACCTGAGAAGTAATCAAAAAATTGTTTACAAAGGGCCAATAACCAGTAAAAGAGAAGATTCATCCGGATACAATAGTTCTTATTATTTCACCATACTACAAACAGAATTTGATACATCCTTTGATAAGTGGCAACAAATCCGTGTTGGTCAAACAGTAGAGATTCATTTTGCACCTAAAAGCAAATTTATATTTACACTTATAGCTCCCAGTTAAGATACAGATTCTGTTTTTCTTTTGTAGGCTTGCTCAATGGAACAAACATTAGAAGACAAATCAGGAACAAAGTAAAGTCCTTCAGAATAGAAGATAAAATAGATACACGAGGAATAAAAAACCCCTCTTTCAAAGAATAGAGGGGTTTCCACAACTAATTATACATTATGTTGTACCGGGGACGGGAATCGAACCCGTACGAACTTTTACGTTCACAGGATTTTAAGTCCTGCGTGTCTACCAGTTCCACCACCCCGGCATTATTTATTATTCAAAAACTTTACAATCATTCTTGGCTTGTTTTAAAGCAAGCTTCAAGGCAGAAACATCTGCAATTTTTTGTAGATGTGTGTCATTTTCCACCATATTAATGAATAGCCTCAGGTATGCTTTTTCACATCCATGAAATCCATCAATAAATTCAATATCCTGAGCCCCAAGCGAAGAAATATCAGTGTAGTCAAAAAAGTTAAAATTATATTTAAAGAATATAGGTTGTATTTCAGGAGAAAGTAAAGACAAGTAACTGTACTTATCTTTCATACTATGTATTTTGTTAACTACTGAATTGGCAAAAGGAGGTAGAAATCCTACAACATAAATATTTCGCTTCTTGCACTCTGATAAAAATTTGTCTAACTCATGTAAAGACTTCTCAGACAGCTCTTTTCCATACTCAAACCGTTGTACACCTTTTTCAATGCGACGAAACGTATCCTGAAACAAGTGATCGTTTTTATTATAAGGATCACTTGACTGTATACAACCATCATTACGAAATCCAAATGCATGTATTCTCGCATTGAGGCCAAAAGTTTCAAAACTATTATCTTGTCTGTTTATATCACGGAAAAGTAGTTTCCCGTTCAAAAAATCATCATAGACCGCAGTGTATCCTTTTTTAAATTTAGCTACATAACTCCCTCCATTATAATAACTTTGCTCATAGTTGTCCTGACTTCTGAAGTTTTTATTAAAGTTATCGTTAAAATAGTACTGATCTACCCCCATTAATATCACTTTAGGCTCTTTAGTATCTGGAATTTTCTCTAAAAATTCAGAAAAGTGATGAAGCTTACTTACTCCAAGACCAGCGTTAAAGAACTGAACTTTCTTTGTAAAAAAAGATGGGGAAAAACACAATACTCTTGAACTTCCCAAAGCAATTATATCCGGCTGACGTTTAATAACCGATGTTAACTTATAGTATACATCAGAATTACTATAGGCCAGACCAAGCAATACATTTCTCTTACTGTCTTTTTGTAGGTCTATAACCTTATCAATAGAGACTAACTCTCCCAATGTTACCATAACATATGTGGGAAGACCTATAAATACCAATATTGGTAGAACTATAAATGAAGACTTCTTTATAAATAAAAAAATGTCGCTTTTACTTGATTTCATTATGAAGCTCTTTAAAACTGAAAATATATAAATTCAGCATTATCAAATTTTCCTAAAAACAGAATCCCTAATATAATAAGATAGTAAAACGACCATCTTACCCATACAGGTCGTTTAGTTACAAATGCTCTTACACTCTCACGCCTTTGCAATAAATGAACCACTTCCATACCGATTATGACCAGAATCGCAATTATAAACTCAGACAAAGGTTGTCCCAACAAT
The DNA here is from genome assembly GCF_030068545.1 of Xanthocytophaga flava. NCBI lineage: Bacteria > Pseudomonadati > Bacteroidota > Cytophagia > Cytophagales > Rhodocytophagaceae > Xanthocytophaga > Xanthocytophaga flava. Next base: position 28,025 of record NZ_JASJOR010000024.1, read on the forward strand.
ATATTTCGGAATCGAACATTCTGCCAACCTGAAAATAAATGTTTCACTATATACAAGGAGTCGTCAAAAGTGTTTGCCCTAAAAAATATCCAGGCAAAATTGATAAGTAGAAAGGTAGAGCCAATGTTCAACCACTTATTTAATTGAGGAAAAGATGTAATTCCTATTAGCTTGGCAAGCTTATTTCTAACTTTTAATGTATTAAGAGCAACTACTAAATAAAAACCATTTAAGGCACCCCATATTACAAAGTTCCAGCTTGCCCCATGCCATAGACCACTAACTAGAAACGTAATAAATAAATTAAATTGCCAACGCCATTTTGGAACCTTATTACCACCTAAAGGAATATAAAGATAATCTTTAAACCAGGTTGATAGAGAGATATGCCATCTTTTCCAAAACTCAGAAATAGTTTTGGAAAAATAAGGGCGATTGAAATTAGTCATAAGCTTAAACCCCATTACCTGGGCAGCGCCAATAGCTATGTCAGAATACCCGGAAAAATCACAGTATATTTGAAAAGCAAAGAAAATTGTGGCTATTACAAGAGAAATACCTTCATAACTAGTAGGATCATTATAAACAGTATTAACAAATTCACTTAAGCGATCTGCAATCACCACTTTCTTAAATAATCCCCAAGCCATTAACTTTAAACCATTAACTACTCGATTATATTCGAAATGATGTTCTTCATAGAATTGCCATAACAAATTCTGTGGTCTTTCAATAGGTCCTGCAACCAGTTGAGGATAAAACATAACATAAAGGGAATATATGCCAAAGTTTCTCTCCGCAGTCTGATTACCACGATACACTTCTACAACATAAGATAAACTCTGAAATGTATGGAAAGAAAGGCCTATAGGAAGTAATATACTCATATTATTGACAGGGTAGTTCCAATGAAATACCTGTGCAATAGACTGGAAAGTATCATTAAAAAAATTAAAATATTTAAATACAAAGAGGATAAGACAGGTAGACAGTATGGAAAAAATCAAATAGTATTTCCTCTTCTTCCCAACAGAATCTTCAATCTTTATTCCTGCGTAATAATCGACAACAATTGTTAGAAAAAGTATAAGAATATAAACAGGAACAAACCACATATAAAAGATACAACTCGCTATCAATAACATAAACCAACGATAGCGATGTTCTAAAAAAAAATAGAGACTTGTAACTATTGTAAAGAAAATAATAAACTCAATAGAGTTAAATAACATACCTCTTTATTTTTCAGGTTTTTCTTAAACTACACTTGAAGGACAAACTTACAAAGCAAATGTAATTCATCTATATCTTAAAGTCTGATTTTTTAGTTTAAGACGATAAAGTGCAGATAAAAACATAAGATGGTTCATATACAAAGAAAAAGCCACTTTACTTTAAAGGTAAAGTGGCTTTTTCTTTGTACCGGGGACGGGAATCGAACCCGTACGAACTTTTACGTTCACAGGATTTTAAGTCCTGCGTGTCTACCAGTTCCACCACCCCGGCTTCAATTACGCCTAAGCATAACTGCTGAAAGAAAAAGTCCCGAAAAAGATCCGGGACTCGACATTCAGTGAGCGGGAGACGGGGTTCGAACCCGCGACCTCGACCTTGGCAAGGTCGCGCTCTACCAGCTGAGCTACTCCCGCTTGTTGCGATTGGGACTGCAAATATAGCGGTCGTAATTCACAATGCAATACCTGACACAAAAAAAATCGCTTTTTTTTCACAAAAGCACCACAACACATTGAAAGTCAATAAAATATTTTTTAATATTTTTTATCCCTCTGCTTTTAACCCTTCATCTAAGAATAGAGATTGTTCTTTAAAAATTTTTAGCAGGGCTACTTTTCGTTTTTACATTGCATTTGTTGTAGTCTGAAAAAACCAATTAGATAAAATCATTGGGTCAGGATACGAAATAAAGCAGGCTGGAGATTTTTCAGCCTGCCTATACATAGCTTTCAATGCTATTGTCTAAAAGTTTATTCTGTTCTCAAACTCTTTACAGGATTAGTCAAAGCGGCTTTAATACTTTGAAAACTTACAGTAAGCAAAGTAATAAGCAAAGCTCCTAGACCTGTTATGGCAAATACCCACCAAGAGATTTCGATCCGATATTCATACTTTGTCAGCCAGTTAGTAAGGAAATACCAGGCGATAGGTGTTGCGATACAGAAGGCAATCAATACCAATACTACAAAATCCTGGGAAAGCAGTTTCCATAGATTTAAAACAGAAGCACCCAATACTTTCCGAATGCCTATTTCTTTGGTACGTTGCTCGGCTACAAATGAGGCCATTCCAAATAATCCCAAGCAAGAAATGAATATGGCCAAGCCAGCAAAAATAGATGCCAGTGTACCAATTCGCTCTTCTGCTGCAAACTTCAGTGCATATTGCTGATCCGTAAACTTAAAATCAAAAGGACTACCTGGATTAAACTTGTGAAATACTGTTTCTATTTTAGCTAATGATTCTCTGGCACTGTATGTTGGATTCAGCTTTATATTAATCACATTTGCCCAGCCGTAATTAAGCATAAAACTAGTGGGAGAAATAGGAGAAAAAGGAGATTCCATCACCATATCTTTGATCACTCCAACCACAATAAAAGGCCTATCTCTCCATTTGATTGTTTTTCCAACTGGGTCTTTTAATCCCATATACCGGATGGCGGTCTCATTGAGGACCATACCAGATGAGTCACTGGCAAATTGTCTTGAGAAATCCCGCCCTGCTACAAACTGCCAACCTACTGTTTTTCCAAAATCATGAGAGACACCAATAGTTCCCAAAGCTTCCCTAAAATTCGGGTCTTTGCCTTCCCATTCAAATCCCCCATTCTGGGAATTCAGATCAGTGGCAGGAGCCGAAGAAGTTGACATGTCAATCACAGCTCCGGTTTTTAGTAATTCATCCCGTAATGCATTATAGTTATTGTACAACTCTGGAGTGTTCATGGTAACAGTAATCAGTCCACTCCGATCATATCCGACAGGTCGGTTTTTGGCATATTGAATTTGCAGAAACACAATAAGCGTTCCGATAATCAAGGTAATAGAAACTGTAAACTGCACAACCACCAGTACTTTTCTCGGCATACTGGCTAGCTTTCCTGCCCGAAAGGTTCCCTTCAATACACTTACCGGATCAAAAGAAGAAAGATACAAGGCAGGATAGCTTCCTGCTATCAATCCGGTAAATACGCTGAATGCAATACCTGCTAACCAGAATACAGGATTGAACCAGGGCATCGTCATCTGTTTGTCTGCAATAGTATTGAATATAGGTAAGACAAGAGCAAGCAATAGAACACATATGGCAAAAGCAACCAGTGTTACCAATAGAGATTCACCAAAAAACTGCCCAATCAATTGTGATCGCATAGAACCTATGGATTTTCGAATACCCACTTCTTTGGCTCTTTTTTCACTTCTGGCAGTAGCCAGATTCATAAAGTTGATACAGGCCAGCAGCAATACAAATATGCCTATGATACTAAAAAGCCATACAAACTGAATCCGTCCACCCTGCTTACCTGTTTTTTTATCCCATTCTGAATACAGATGCCAGTCACTCATGGGATGTAAAAAGACTTTTATTTTGAAATTAGCCAACTCAGGATTATGTCTAATTTTGATATCCTTAATCTTTTCAGATACTTTATTGAAATCTGCTTTAGGAGCTATTTGCGCAAGCAATTGCCAGGAGTTGTTTTCCCATTCAGTGTTATCTATAGCTTGTTTTACCCAACCCTGTGTAGAAACATATAAATCCCAGGGAGCCATAAAGGTAATGTCTTTAAACTCTGTATTGAAAGGCATATCCTCATAAACTCCTGTAACTTTTACATTCAGCCGATTGTCAAGTTTTACAATTTTACCCATTGGATCTTCCTCTCCAAATAATGCTTTTGCAACTGATTCTGAAAGAAGAATGGAAGAGGGATCTTTTAACCCTGCATGAGTTCCTGAGAGCATTTTCAGACTCAGCATCTCTGGAGCTTGTGGGCCTATGTAATTCCCTGTCTTCATAAACTTATTGTCTTTATAAGCCAGGATATGTTCTCCTGTCCATGAGGAGGGGACTACATAGGTAAAGTCATCTTTATATACTGTCCGAAGTTCTTCAATCAAAGGAGCAGGCATATATTCACCTGCGCCAGACTCTCCATTAAATGTAAAGCTTTGCATCACCTTCGCAATGCGTTTATGATTCTGGTAGTATGTATTGTAAGTCAGTTCATCATAAACCCATAGTCCGATAAGCATAGCCACAGCCATCCCTGTAGCCAATCCAAAAATATTGATAAAGGAATATCCCCTGTTACGGGTCAAATTCCGAAATGCAATTTTGAAATAATTTCTTAGCATAGTCTGAGATAGTAAAGGTGTAGAATAGGCATGTTTAGTTGAACGTCGGCGAACAAATGGAGGCAATACAGAAACTACATCTATAAAATAATGCACATTGGCTGAGAACTTCCCAGAGCGAGTATAACAATACTTATATAATTCATCCAGATCACCTTCTACTTCTTCCAGTGTTTCGTCAGGATGGAACCAACCTAAGAGTTGTTTGATCCATTGTGGCGGCTTGGGTGTTTCGGGTAAAGGGTTATTGAAAGAATTCATACCTATAAATGTAAGTGACGTATGAAGGCTGATTAGTGTAGTCCTGAATCTCTATTACTTTACATTTTCTCGTACAAATCCTCTGCCAAAACAAATTATTTGGTTAGAAGGGCATTAAAAGCAGCTTTTAGCAAACTATCGGAAAATAAATTGTTCATTTACGGACATTTCCAATTCAAAAACGAACAAGACACTATCTAAATAAAACGGGAGATTACTTGTAAAAAAATAGCATGACTCCTGAATGAAGTCATGCTATTTTTTATTTCTATTTTATATACTTTGCTCTCAGAAGTACATCTATAGTTAGGTGCTATAAAGGCAGAAAGCTATCCTATCAGCCATTTGCTATGATTCTGTATTGGCCCCGGTAATTACAACGGTTTTATTTTCTATCGTTTCATTAGAATTAGTTTTATCCTTGAGAAAGTCAGTAGTGACTGTCAGGATTCAGGCAGAATGTCCAGGTCGCGAATCCATTGTCCTGATCTGGGTACAGTAAGAAAACCATTAAGGCTTAGCAACAGAACTGTCTGGTATTGTTCGAGTAAATCCCAACGAGCATGAATCTGTGCATTGTCAGCAATAAATTTCTCTATGATTGTCTGATATACAGAGCACAGAAAACTCAGATCAACAGAGTTGGATAGAATTTTATGCTGTTGGGCATCCTGTAACAGCGGCATGACATGTTGCATCCAGAAATAAGTTCTGTACTTCTCTTGTCTTTCTTTGGCACTTGGAATTTTTCGCACATCGAAGAGATAGGGACTTTTGTACTCTGCCAGAGCAGCCAGTACAACTGTCAATATCCGGAACACAACAATAAGCGAATCATCAGATGTTTGTTTAAGAAGCTGGATCTTTTCTTCGAGAGAAGTAATCCAGGTTTCCATACAAGCATTCAGTAGACTATCCTTGTTATCAAAGTAGGTATATAATGTTTTTTTTGATAAACCTAGCTTGCTGGCAATATCACTCATTGTCACACTTTTAACTCCGTATTGCAGGAAAAGCCGATGTGAACCTTCAATGATTAGTTCCTTTGTCATAATACCCTCTGTCAATCTGATAAGAGCCTGAATAAAAGTATCCAGGCTCGTCTATAAAATGTTACTGAGCCAGATATCCACCATCTATATTGTAGTAAGAACCAGTCACAAAAGATGCTTTGGATGAGCTTAGCCACAGGGCTAGTTCCGCTACTTCTGCCGACTCACCCAAACGTCCTATGGGATGTAAGCCAACTAACGCATTCATTGCTTCAGGAGACAAATTAGCATCCAGTAAAGGAGTTTTGATAAATCCTGGTCCAATGGCATTAATACGAATATTTTGAGGAGCATACTCCAAAGCGGCAGTTTGTGTTAAGCCTACTACCCCATGTTTGGCAGCTACATACGCTGCAGAATTACGGAAACCAACCTGTCCTAAGATAGAAGCAACATTTACAATTGCTCCGCCACCACTTGCCAGCAGAGCAGGAATCTGATAGCGCATCCCATAAAATACGCCATTCAGATTGACGCCAATTACTTTTTCCCAACCATCCAATGGATACTCACCTACAGGAGACGCCGGACCGCCAATACCTGCATTGTTACAGGCAATATGCAAGGCGCCATATTTCACTACAGTTTGTTTTACCAAGACTTCATTATCTTCTGGCTTGCTGGTATCTGCTTTTATAAAGATGGCTTCTCCCCCCTTCTTTTTAATTTCTTCCACAACAGCATTTGCACCTTTTTCGCTGATATCACTCACCACTACCTTTGCTCCTTCTTCAGCATATTTAATGGCAATTTCCTTGCCTATTCCAGAACCCGCACCAGTTACAATAGCAACTTTATTTTCAAGGATTTTCATACGTTTTGATTGTTTAATTGTGAACAGTGATAAAAAGAAAAATAGATTTTCTTTAGTTATCTAGTACAGCTAAGCCGTACTAACAAGACAAATGTACGTCTGACAATTGCAGCAGAACGAATACTTTTTGCCGGATTCCTTGGACAATTTGAACATTCCCTCGTATCTCCTTTTCATACTAACTCCAGAAAGCTATAACTAGCTGGAGAGCTAGCACTCACAAAAAATCCACTAGGAGCAATCCATTTAATAGAATAATACAACCAAACAAAAATGTAATCCTATATACAACAAGCATTTAGTGACAAAAAAGTAGCCCATCTACCAGCGGATTACAAAATCAGCCAGTAGATGGGCTATAAACGATATAGATTTATCTAGCACTATTCTCCCCTTCTTATTCAATCTTATTTCTCCAGAAACTATTATAAGCTTTCTTTACTAAGGAGTTTTAACCTTTAATTCTTCCTGTACAATACTCATAATCTTGTCCAGCACTGTGAACAAATGCACTTGCTGACCAGTAATTTTAGACAGCATAATCCCTCCCTCTACCATGGCAATAAAGGTATACGCATAGGTAGATGAGTCTATTTCATTACGGAATTCTCCGTTTGCCTTGCCTGCATCCAGAATACGTATCAATCGGGTAGCAATACCTTTGATACTATTTTGCACACGTTTTTTCAGGAAAGGAAGATTATCATCTGCTTCTACAGCCGTATTCAGTATGGGACATCCTCCACTGGTAGAGACCCCTTTCCAGATAGATCTGTAAAAATCCGTAAAGGCCTGCATTTTGTCTATAGCAGATTGTGCATTATGGATAGCCACATCCATATTTTTAGATAACTTATTTACATTATACTCAAAGGCAGCGATAGCAACATCTTCCTTATTCTCAAAATTGCCATATATACTCCCTTTGGTAAGTCCGGTTGCCTCTGTCAGATCACTCAGAGAGGTTCCCCAGAAGCCCTTTGAATTAAAAATAGGCGCAGTCTTTTCTATGATAAACGCCTTTGTCTGTTCTGCTTTCGACATGACCTTACTGATTTATAACACTCTTCCTGAAATAACTCATTATGGATGATATTTTTTAAAAATAGAAGTGGCCGTGTGTCCTCCAAATCCAAATGTATTGTTAAGTACATGATTGACTGGTGTATGTCTTGCTGTTCCTATCACAATATCTAATCCCTCTGGCAGTTCTGGATCTACATTTTCTGTATTTATAGTTGGAGGGATTATATCATGCTTTACAGACAATACACTGATAATACTTTCAATAGCTCCCGCAGCCCCCAGCAAATGGCCTGTCATCGATTTGGTTGCAGAGATACTTACTTTATGTTCCCCAAATATACGCTTGATTCCTACAAGTTCACTCACATCGCCAATACCCGTTGAGGTAGCATGGGTATTGATGTTATCTATATCTGCTGGAGAAAGCCCTGCATCCTGTAAAGCTTTGGAAATACCTAAGGCAGCGCCTAATCCTTCTGGTGATGTGCCTGTAAGATGATATGCATCAGCGGCCATTCCCCCTCCAACAATTTCCGCATAGATAGTAGCACCTCTGGCTTTGGCATGTTCATACTCTTCCAGCACCAATGCTCCTGCCCCTTCTCCGATTACAAATCCGTCCCGATCCTGATCAAACGGCCTCGAAGCAGTTTGTGGAGAGTCATTTCGTTTAGATAATGCCTGAGCGGCGTTAAAACCGCCTACCGATGCGGGAGTTATCGGTGCCTCAGATCCGCCAGCAATCATAACAGTGGCCTTTCCCAGACGAATTGTATCAAAGGCATTGATAATAGCTGTATTGGAAGAAGCACAGGCAGAAACTGTACAATAATTGGGACCATACAACTTATGACGAATAGAGATAACTCCTGCGGCAATGTCTGCAATCATTTTGGGAATAAAGTAAGGATTGAAACGTGGCGTCCCATCACCCTGATAATATTCACGCACCTGATCTTCAAATGTACCTATACCCCCATTACCAGAAGCCCAGATTACCCCTATCTGATATTTCTCTTCATCTGACATGGCTGCAAAATCAAAACCTGCATCTTGAATTGCCTGATCTGAAGCAGCAATGGCATACTGAGTAAACAGATCATACTTCTTTATTTCTTTTTTCTCTATATAATCTGTTGGTTCAAAGCCTTTAACCTCACAGGCAAAATGAGTCTTGAATCGTGATGCGTCAAAATGGGTAATATAATCTGCTCCACTCTCACCAGCCACAATATTGTGCCAGAACTCGCTTACGGAATTACCCAGGGGAGTAATCGCTCCTAATCCTGTTATTACAACTCGTTTCATAGTATATGTTTATCGGATAACACTGTACTGATTTTATTTATTAATTGGATAGTAGCATGTAGCCTCACTCTAAATCGGCACAATAATACCATTCGGTATCTTATAATACAAATAAAAACTGGATCAAAATAGTTTCAACAAAGGAAAACAAAATCAAACGGCGAGAGAATCTCATTACAGTACTCAAACAAAAAAATGAAAATATTTTCTTAATAATCAAATAATTAACACCGATAAAAACACAAACCGATCAGTATACAACAAATCTATTAAAGCTAAGTATATACTTATTTTGTCTGATACTTTTATAGTTTTAGGATTTTAAAGAAAAATCTCTTTTTTGTACCCTCTCACCCTTTCTTACCCTCCTGAAAGGAACTTTAAGCCTCTATACAGACAGGCATGATTAGACCGATGACCGTTCCAACAGGAGCGTATTCTTTCTCTCAGAAATCACAGACAGCTCTATTTGTCAAGAGATCCTTCCAAGAGTACAAAGAGGAGGCTTTTTTTCTTGATTCCTAAACCTCTTTTCCGGAAAAATTATAGAATAAGATAAGGTATATGCATGTGTGGCACTCTTTGCTTATCGGAATATCCCTAAGGCTACCTGCTGGAAGGTTTCAGGGGTGATGCCGGTTTGTTTTTTAAAGAACCGGCTAAAATAGGCTTGCTCACTAAAACCCAATTCGAAAGCAATTTCCTTGAATGTTCTTTTACCAATTAATATTTGCCGCTTGGCCTCAATAACCAGATATGTATGAATAATCTGAGTTACAGTTACACCTAATCGCTCCTTTAATACTTCATTGAGTCGCTTAGGCGTAAGATTTACTGCATTGGCATAAAACGTTACATTCCGTTCTTCTTTGTAATGATCACTTATCAGGATATAAATTTTCTTCACCCGTTCATCATGTAGTGCAATGGATGAAGACAACGTCTGACTAAAACGATACAGATGGATCAAAAAGAGTCGCAAATACAGGTGTAGTACACCAACATCTGCTTTCGTTTTACATTCGAGATACATCAGGTCAAACAGATGTGCCATTGGCTCAACCATATCCGGAGGAATAGTAATTCCGTCATTGGTAAATGGCAAAAACAGATAACGCAGATGATCTTCTTCAATAGCATACATCAACTCACGAGAAAAAGCAATAACCCGTGCAGCTGGCTTACTGCCTGGAATAGCATGGACCTGATTGCGACCCAAAAGATATACAGTATCTTTTAGAATTGGATGAGGTGTGAAATCAATATAGTGAACATCAGCGTTTGAAGTAAACCAGATTATTTCAAAAAAGTCATTCCGGTGGCTCCCTCCAAACCCATGAAATGCAGGGTCATCAGAGGTATAGACAAAGATTGTATCTCTGTCCAATTGATAAATAGGTATATATTCCTGTGGTTTCAAAGATAATAATAAGGTATCTGACAAAGGTATAAAATATGATATAGGTGTATTCGTTTCCTTTATTACTTTTAGTCTTGCCAGTATATATACATCAGAATTGTATATATACTGGCAAGACTAGCTTTAATCAAACTACTAATTCCTATGGAACTTTCCGAAGCCATTGACCTGATTCATACAACAGCTATTCGTCAAACAGAACCTCAAATATGGGCTGATCTGGGATGTGGAACAGGATTGTTTACCAAAGCCTTGACTCATCTACTACCTCCCCAAAGCACCATTTATGCCATTGATAAAGATGCGATGGCTTTAGATACAATCCCTGATAACTACCAGAATATTCTGGTAAAAAAGCTGGTAAAAGACTTTACTCAGTCATTCTTTCTTCCATCCCTACTGGATGGCATACTCATGGCTAACTCATTACACTATGTAGGGGATCATTTATCATTTCTCCACACCATTCAGTCTTCTCTTCTGCAACCTTCTCATAAGCTATTACTTGTTGAATATGATACGGACAAAGCCAATCCCTGGGTTCCTTATCCTGTCAGCTTTCAATCTCTCCAAAAACTGGCTACAAAAGCAGGATATACTACAATTGAGAAATTAGGTACCAAGGCATCTTTATATGGCAGAGCAAATCTGTATGGAGCGTTAATAACAAAGTAAGTCAGCGTCTTATTGTGGATTAGGATATTTTTCACACAAAAGTGTATATTGTGGCTTGCAAACAACCATACACCACTAACTGCATATGAAAAAAACCTACTACTTACTTATTGCTCTTCTTGTAAGTATCTTATGTATACCATCTGATGTGTATGCACAGGAAGATATAGCGGCCTATATAAAAAACAACTACACAAAGGCAATCTACTACATTCCCATGCGGGATGGGATAAAGCTGTGCACCATTGTTTACAGTCCTAAGGATGCGTCACAAAAATATCCCATCATGCTGAATCGTACACCTTACAGTGTGGGGCCTTATGGAGAAAATGAATATAAAACATCTATGGGACCTTCTGACTTCTTTGTAAAAGATGGGTACATCTTTGCCTATCAGGACGTACGGGGGAAATACATGTCAGAAGGCGAGTTTATGGATGTTCGCCCCCACAATCCTGCCAAGAAGGGTAAGAAGGATATTGATGAAAGTTCGGACACCTATGATACTATTGAATGGCTGTTGAAAAATGTAAAAAATAATAATGGAAAGTTTGGTCAGTGGGGTATTTCCTATCCTGGGTTTTATACCACCATGGGGGTGCTAAGTAATCACCCGGCGTTGAAGGCTGCGTCGCCACAGGCACCTGTTACAGACTGGTTCATTGGAGATGACTTTCACCACAATGGCGCTTTCTTTTTGCCTCACTTTTTCAATTTCATGGCTAACTTTGGAAAGCCTCGTCCACAACCCCGTCCAACTAGCCCTTACCGGTTCAATCATGGTACACCGGATGGGTATCAGTTTTTCCTGAACCTGGGATCGCTGAGTCATATCAATTCTGTCTTTTACAAAGATAGTGTAGCATTCTGGAACGAATTCAGGCAACATCCCAATTACGATCCATTCTGGCAGGCACGAAATGTACGTCCGCATCTGAAAAATGTAAAGCCAGCTGTGATGACTGTAGGAGGTTGGTTTGATGCAGAAAATTTGTTTGGTGCACTGGAAATCTATAAAACAATTGAAAAGAATAATCCGGGAGCTAACAATATGCTGGTAATGGGTCCTTGGTTTCATGGCGGTTGGGCTCGTTCAGATGGTTCTTTCTTAGGTAATGCATCGTTTGTACAAAAGACATCTCCTTTCTATCGTGAAAACATTGAATTCAAATTCTTTCAATACCATCTCAAAGGAAAGACTGATCCAAAACTACCAGAAGCATATGTATTTGAAACAGGCTCCAATCAGTGGCGTACCTATGATCAGTGGCCTCCTAAAAATACACAAGCTAAACGGCTGTATTTACAGGGAGATCATAAGCTAGCCTTTGCTACCCCAACAGCCGACGGTGATGGTGGTTATGACGAATATGTAAGTGATCCGGCTCATCCTGTTCCATTTATTGAAGAAATTAAAACAGGTATGACACGCGAATACATGACAGATGATCAACGGTTTGCCACCCGTCGCCCGGATGTAGTAGTATATACAACAGATGCTTTGACAGAAGATATTACCATAGCAGGTCAGGTAAAGCCTAGTCTGCACGTATCTACTTCCGGAACAGATTCTGACTTCATTGTAAAGATAATTGATGTATATCCGGACACAGCAGCCCAGTTTAAAGAGTCCAAAATCCCTACGGCTGGTTATCAGATGCTGGTCCGTGGTGAGCCATTCCGTGCCCGTTTCCGTAACTCATACGAGAAACCAGAAGCTCTCACAGCCAATCAACCTACAGAAGTAAGCTTTGTGATGCCTGACATCAATCATACCTTTAAGAAAGGGCATCGCATTATGGTTCAGATTCAAAGTACATGGTTCCCGCTGGTAGATCGCAATCCACAGAAATATGTAGATAATATCTATGATGCTAAAGATTCAGACTATCAGAAAGCTACACAACGGATTTATCATTCACCTGATAAGGCTACCTATATAGAGTTGAATGTAGTAGGAAAGTAAAACAATCCATAATCACAATCTTGCATGTACCTCTGTTACCAGTAAAGTAGCAGAGGTATTTTTATATCTATCAATCTGTGTAACTATCTGATATGCATAAGATAGTTAGAAACTACTCACTATTATTTTTCTACATAAAGTCTTTGGGTTAAACTTTTGTACTTATATCCCCGTAGAAGAAGTTACATTTTTTTCATTTAGCTGTTCCATTTTTCATTTTTTAAAAAGGAATATGAACTCTCTGGAAACAGGGTGGTATCCTCATTCTATCTTTTCATTTTTTAACAGTAAAATCTATGAGTCTTTTTTACAAAGTCATGGGATGCTCACGTCATACCCCAAGACAACTTTTTTCAACAACACATGTTTTCAGGAAAAGTATTTACCTACTGATTGTGCTCTCAATACTGTATAATCATCACACATTTGCTCAATTACCAACAGGTTTTGCAGCGAAGAAATTGACTGCTGATAATATCCGGGAAGCAACTGCCATGGCACACGCACCAGACGGACGGATTTTTATTGCAGAACGGGCAGGTATTGTCAAGGTTTTTCAGAATAATACAGTAAGTACGGTTCATACCGTTTCGACAACCACAGCCTCCGAACAAGGTCTGTTAGGCATTACCTTACACCCCAACTTTACTCAGAATGGCAAGTGTTATATATTCTACACTAATGCTGCCATGACCCTCCACTATCTGGATGTTATTGTCATTAATGCATCCAATCAAGTGACCTCTGTAAACAGAGTCATGGAGTTTGATCCAATCATTAATGGTTTCCATAATGGTGGTGCTCTGTTATTTAAAAACGGACTACTTTATATAGCGATAGGAGAAAGTAACTCTTCCGCAGAATCTGCCAAACTGGATACTTACAGAGGTAAAATTCTTCGCCTAACAGAAGATGGTCAGCCAGCTCCCGGAAATCCTTATTACAACGAAGCAGGAGCCAGCCGACAAAAAAAAAGTATCTGGGCCATTGGGATGCGAAACCCCTGGAGAATGAGTCTGGACCCGCTTTCTCAAAAAATATTTGTCATGAATGTGGGTGGCAACTATGAAGAGATTGATGATGTGACGAATCCGGATCCAGCCAAAAACTATAATTATGGGTGGGATCAGAATGGACGCTCAGGACCAGAGCAACCAGCTAATACGATCACAGCTGCCTTTTATTACGGCCACTCAAACTGGGGATGTGCTATTACATCCGGAACATTTTTCAATCCTACATCCACAAATTATCCGGCCCAGTACAGGAATAGATTTTACTTTACAGACTGGTGTTCTGGCTGGATGCGTAGCATTGATGCAGCTAATCCAGTACAAGGCCAATGGCAAGAATTTGCACCATCAGGCTTTGGATCTATACTGGGCACTAGTGTAGGTATAGATGGCAATATCTATTATTTTAAATATGGTAACACAGGTAGTCTATGGCGGCTGGAATATGATAATACACAAGTACCTGTTATTGTTAACCAGCCCACCAGTCAGACTATTACCGCTGGTGACCCGGTAACCTTTACTGTAAGTGCCTCTGGAGCTACACCTTTCACCTATCAATGGCAAAAAAATGCAGTAAATATTGCCGGTGCAACCTCTGCCAGCTATACCATTTCAGTAACAACACTGGCGGATGCAGCTTCCTATCGATGTATTGTGACCAATGCCAATGGTAGCGCAACTAGTAACAATGCCACCTTAACTATACAACCTTTCAATGCCAAACCTGTTGCAGACATTACTCTGCCATTAACAACCACCAAATGGAGTGTGGGGGATGTAATCAATTATGCAGGTACTGCCACAGATCAGGAAGATGGAAACTTGCCTGCATCAGCCCTTTCCTGGGAAGTTCGTTTCTTTCATAAAGACAGTCCTACCAGCGAACACTGGCATCCTGGGCCTGTAGTCCCATCAGGTGTAACATCCGGATCATTTGTTGCTGACAATGGTGGTGAAACATCCCCTAATATCTGGCTCAGAATTATCCTGACAGCAACAGATGCTAACGGACGTAAAGGACAGGACTCCGTAGATGTCTATCCGAATAAGGTAGATATAACTGCTGTAGCCAATATTCCAGGATTACAGGTTGTGCTAGCAGCTCAAGGCACTACGCCATTTACCAAAACACTGGTTGTCAATAGCCTAATCAATTTACAAGCCATCACACCTCAGGTTCTTGGCAATAATAATTATGCATTCTCGAGCTGGACACATGGAGGTCAGGCCAGTCAGACAATTCGTGTTCCAGCAGTAAATACAACCTATACGGCCAACTATGCTGTCACTTCTTCTATTCAAAATCCATATGGAGGGTTACCCTGGTCTGTTCCCGGTAAGATCGAAGCTGAAGACTTTGATACAGGAGGACAATCTATTGCCTATAATGACCTAAGTACAGGTAATTCGGGCAATGGATATCGAACAACTGAAGATGTAGATATAGAAGGTTGCTCTGAAGGTGGTTTCAATATTGGCTGGGTAGCAACTGGCGAATGGCTGGAATATACCGTAAATATAACGTCGGCAGGTGTTTATACACTACAGACACGTATAGCCACTACAGCAGCTGGAAAAACTATGCACATTGAACTGGATGGACAGAATATATCTGGTACAATCAATGTTCCCAATACAGGCGGATTTCAAAGCTGGCAAACTGTATCTGTTACCACGCCTGCCCTTACAGTTGGTACAAAAGTGCTTCGGGTTGTTTTTGAAAGCAATGATATAAACCTGAATTATATAGCATTTACATCAGCTTCTGGAAACAACTTACCATCTGTAAGTCTGGCGACTACAAATACTATAGTAGTAGCACCAGGAAGTGCAACCCTGACAGCAACAGCATCTGATACAGATGGAAGTATAACAAAAGTTGTTTTCTACAATGGTACAACGCCACTAACAACTATTACCTCCGCACCTTATACCTATACATGGACCAATATCAGTGCAGGTACGTATACACTTACAGCTCAGGCTACTGATAACACAGGGTCTACTTCTACCTCATCACCAGTGACTCTCACAATTGTAAGTAACGGAGCGAGCAATCTGGCACTCAATAAAAAAACAACGACCTCTTCTACAGAGAATGGCTCATTGTTAGGAGCAAAAGCCGTAGATGGAAACACAGGTACCCGATGGTCCAGCGCGTTTAGTGACCCGCAATGGATCTATGTAGATCTGGGAGCGGTCTATTCGATCAATCGCGTAAAGATAACCTGGGAAAATGCCCGTGCAGTGGATTATGGACTTCAAATCTCTAATGATACCATAAACTGGCAATCGTTGAAAGCACCTATTGTGGGTAATACACAGCTGATCAATGATCATACAGGCTTGAATGGTACTGGCCGGTACATCCGGATATATGGCACCAAACGATCTACTCAGTATGGCTACTCTATATATGAACTTGAAGTATATGGAACCAGCAGTTCGGCCCGAATAGCCATGAATGAAGGTAATACCAATAATCTTGTAACACTTTATCCTAATCCTTCTTCTGGACAGGTCACTATACAGTACACGATAAATCAATCAGGTCCAGTAACCCTGGCATTGTATTCCGTGCAGGGAAACCGAACTGTACTATTACATAAAAATATGACAAAAGGCCAATACACAGTAGGCTATGATTTGAGTAAACATGCAACTGGTATATACTTTATCCAGTTGGAATCAGGTGGTCGGGTTACTACTCAGAAGCTGATTAAGAATTAACCGAGTAACAAAATATA
Organism: Xanthocytophaga flava; assembly: GCF_030068545.1. Taxonomy (NCBI): domain Bacteria; kingdom Pseudomonadati; phylum Bacteroidota; class Cytophagia; order Cytophagales; family Rhodocytophagaceae; genus Xanthocytophaga; species Xanthocytophaga flava. Next base: position 44,686 of record NZ_JASJOR010000024.1, read on the forward strand.
TTTGCTTGGTCATGAAAACACCTCGCTTTAGCAGTAGTTGCTAAAACGAGGTGTTCTTTTTTTCATTCCTAGAAAGGAATTTCCTAACCAATTCTAAAGACATTGTATTGCCCATTCAATAAACTCATCTGGATCAAGGATAGAGAAGGCGTGAGGATGACGTCTGCCATCTGGCAGATATCCTTTGCCAAGACAATTGATAAATTCAGCCTTGTTATTTCCTAAATTCTTAAGCTGCGAAATACATCCGGATAAATCTGATGCATTCATATACTCATAGCTTCCTCTACGATTTGCGATAACCCAGTTAATATCCGGGTCACAATACAACCGAACAGGGATATCTTTCAGATAGCATATATTTCCTCCATCTGGAGCTTCCGGATAATAGGATGATACAGATTCATAGACTACAGGCTTCTGGCTAGGCGATCCTCCATACAACACCTGAAACCGTTGCAACATGAATTTACTTTCCTCTACACTTACCTTTGAGAAATTAATCCTGACATTATAAGCAAAGCTATTCCATAGCCTTTTCATATTTAGTGGTGGGTCTACACCAAAAACAGATTTTGGCCTTATAAGTACACCAAGTTTTGACTCATAGGCTTTTTCAGCATAACGTAAAGCCTGATGGCCGCCCAGTGAATGCCCACCAATGATAAATGCATTGATGGGGATAGCATATTTTTTAACAACTTCAGGAATCAAGGTTGCTAATCTCTTTTCAAACAAATTAGTAGTATCAACCACAAAATAATCTACCAATAAAGGAATCACTACTACAAATCCTGCTTTGGCAGCTTTCTCAGGTAACTTTGTTTCCTGTAATACTTCTTTGGGAATTGTCCCAAACCCTGGCAGAATTACCAAAAGCCCCTTAACAGGAACCAAAGGTTTTAGAACCAGGTAATAGTTCTGGGTAGTATCTTTTGATGTACGATATATTGTTTCCATTGTTTGAGCAGACAGTGCCCCGTACATCAAGCACAAGCAAACCATACATATATATCTCATAGTAGATCAAGTTAAAACATGCCAGAATCTATAGGTTATTTTGCAAATAAAAAAGCCCCGTTCTGCTTAAGCAAAACTGAGGCTCTTCTAATCAAATAAGATCAAAATTATTTCTGAGCAGCAGCCCAAGCATCCATCTTTCGTTCCAGTACATCCAGTGGCAGACAGCCATCTTTCAGAAACTCATCGTGGAAGGCTGCCAGACTAAACTTATTGCCAAGTTCTTTTTCGTATTTCGCGCGCAACTCACGAATTTTCAATGCACCAATCTTATAGGATAATGCCTGTCCGGGAACAGCCATGTAGCGTTCAATCTCGGCAACAGCGCCTTGTTCAGCAATAGGTTCGTTGTCCATCATGTATTTGATGGCTTGTTCACGTGTCCAGCCTTTGGTATGAATAGCCACATCCACTACCAGACGAATAGCCCGGTGCATTTCATCTCCCAGCGCACCCATGTACTGATACGGATCTGTGTATACTCCCAGTTCTTTCCCCAAAGATTCTGTATACAATGCCCAGCCTTCCCCATAGGCACTGTTAAACATAAAACGCATAAACTTAGGAAGGGCTGTATTCTCCTGTTGTAAAGACATCTGATAATGGTGTCCGGGAATGGCCTCATGCAGGAATAATGACTCCATACCTGAGGTTATATTAAACTTCTTTGCATCCGGAATAGGTACATAGAAGATACCCGGACGGCTACCATCTGCTGAGCCAGGCTGATATTCTGCACTGGCAGAAGCTTCACGAAACGCTTCTGTACGACGGATCTCAAAAGGGGTTTTAGGAGTCTTGTTGAATATCTTTGCCACATTAGGTTTGATTCTGTCATGAATGTTCTGAAAAGCCTTTAGTACATCTTCAGGTGTTTTATATGGATAAAACTTGGGATCATCTTTCAGATGGTCAAAGAAAGCTTTCAGGTCACCTTTGAAACCAACCTGATTCTTTACAGCTTCCATCTCTCCCTTAATTCGGGCAACTTCTTTTTCTCCTAACTCAAATATTTCTTCTGGTGTCTTATTAGTAGTAGTCCAGAAGCGTACATAATAGGCATACAACTCTTTGCCCTTAGGTAATACTCCAATACCGGATGTAGTACGGGCTTTGGGAAGATATTCGTTCTTGAGAAAATCACCCATCTTTTTATATGCAGGTACAATCTGAGTCGTGATGGCTTTCTTAAAGGCTTCTGTCAAACGCGTTTTATCTGCGTCGCTGAAATCTTCCGGAAATTTATTGACAGGTCCATAAAAAATGCTTTTGGTAGGATCAGCTACTACCAGATCATTCATCTGAGGAATCATTTTTACAACCAGTGACTTAGGTAACACCACACCGTCAGCCATTCCTTTTTTGAAGTTACCAATAGCCGTATCTGCCCACACAGTAAACGAGGCAGCCCGCTTTAACCAGTCATCATAATCTTTCACAGAATGAAAAGGATGTGACCCATCTCCACTACCCAGCATACCCATTTGCAGAGGAAGTCCCCAGAACTGCTGGAAAGGAATTTCTTCTGTATGAAATGGAATGCCTTCCAGTTGAATTTTCAGATCACGTTCTAATACATCATAGCCAATCTTATCCTGGTCACTCAGCGAATCGCGGGAGATTGCTTGTAGCTGACTCAGATACTTTTCATAAAAGCTTTTGGTCTGTCCGATAAACTCCTGTGATATATCATTAGGAAGCTGATCGTTGTAGCGATTATCACCCTGAGAAGTAGCTTCCAGAGGGAAAAACTTGAGCCGTTCTTCGTAATACTCGTCAAACAGCTTGGTTAACTTGGGATTTGTTTCTGTCATAGCAGTGGTTTGGCTGGTATCAGTCGATTTAGAGGTACAGGCTGCCAATGTAAGGGCAGCGAACCAGATCAGATAACGTTTTTTCATACAGGATAGATTGAGGTTGGATTGGTTTTTAGTTTAGGCAATGATATTTGGAGCGAAACAGAAATACAAAGTAATCCTGCAAACTTCTATTGAGCACCTTTATTCTGGAAATATACTATTGAGAAGAAGTAATGTCAAAAGAAAAATCCTGAGCCTGCCCGGTTTTGCTATCAACGGCTCTCACTTGTATCTTATGGATGCCTTTTTCAGTCAGATAACCAGCAAAGTAACGAACAGTCTGATTGTTTTCAGACAAGGTTAGCCCCGTCTTATCTAGCAGCACATGATTGACAGCATTGTAAATAAGGAGGGTAACATTGCTGTTTTTCTTAAACGGAAGAGGAATAGATACATAGGTATTACTGACACTCCGTTGATCAATCTGCTGTTGCGATGAACCAATCAATACTGTATTTCCCTCTGTAGTCAGGCCGAGAATCTTATAGGCATAGGTACCTGCTTTAGTTAGGGTATCCTGTGTTTCGTAATGATCAACAAAACCACCTGCAGCATTTTTTGTTAGAGGTATCTTTTGGACAATCTGGGAGCGTACATCTGCCTGTCGACGCCGGAGAATATGAAACTCATTTACCTGAGCAGCGATATCTTCATCTACGGTCCACGATAGATTGACGACTTTACCCTGGACCTCCCCCTTCGCAGTTCCCATTGCTTTGTGATTCATAGGAATTCCAATGGAATGATCACTTACCTGAATGTCAAACTTACAATAATCGTGAAGATACCCGTCCACATTGAGCAGGTACGTATGATTAGGTTTTAAGGAATCTAATTGAACATAGATATCATCTTGATTAGCCATAGAGGCACAAGCCAATATCTGATACGTTTTGGTTTCGCAAGGTGTACCATCTATTACTACAAGCTGCACCCCCCGGATATCTTCACATGCCTGCTTTGAAATATTGACAAAAACAGGACCTTTGACCTGTGAAGTAGTAAAATAAAACCACTGATCATTATGATAGTCAATACATTTTCCTGTTAAAGCTTCATCTACACATTTCCACTGTACAGTACATTTATCTGTTCGGGAAGAATGCCACTGATTCAGAGTAAGTTCCAAACGATTTTCAATATTATCGTTTGGAACCTGGGCAAAACTATTATTTAGTTGAAGAAATAACCACGTAATACAGATAAGATATTTTTCCAGAGGCATAGGTCTTACTAAAGGATTATTGCTAGTTCTAAAGAATATACAAAAGCTGAGTCAGACAAATAATCCAGTGCCTGAATTATTGTACAATCCTCGGCCCTTGTGTATTAATAGGCGAAACGTGAATTTCGCTTTCAATGCCTTGCTGGCTACACATCTGCTGCATGGCTTTTGCGACAGTCTGGGCTGTAGCTTCTGATGTACTTAATGTAAAGATAGAGGGTCCTGAACCAGAGATGCTACACCCCAAAGCACCCGCCTGTAAAGCGGCTGTCTTAATAGATTCAAACCCTGGAATCAATAACGAACGAATGGGCTCTATAATCACATCCTGTAGTGACCGACCGATCAGTTCATAATCACCTTTAAACAAACCAGCAATAAGCCCTGCCGTATTTCCCCATTGTACTACGGCATCTTTCAGTAAAATCTGTTTACGCAATACCCGACGAGAATCTTCTGTTTTTAATTCAATCTGAGGATGAATCACACTGGCATACAGATTTTCTGGTACAGGTATAGTCACCAGATCCAGTGGATTGTAGCTGCGAACCAATACAAATCCACCCATCAGGGCAGGTGCTACGTTATCAGCATGGGCAGAGCCACTGGCTAGCTTCTCTCCCTGCATAGCAAATTGCACCAGATCTTTCCGTTCTAACGGACGTCCCAACAATTCATTAGCTCCGAAAACAGCCGCAGCTGAACTGGCAGCACTACTTCCAATGCCACTACCTGGTTTTATTTTCTTGAGAAAGGTAATTTCAAATCCTTGTTCACTACCCAGATGTTGCAGATATGCCTGTAATGCAACCCCTGCTGTATTTTTTTCAGGTGCCAACGGCATGCTGGCAAATTCAGTTTTGTTATGGATCGTAATACCTGGAGTGTCTGTTTTACGAATGGTAATTTCATCGCCAGGGGCATTAAGGGCAAAACCCAGAATATCAAATCCGGCAGCGACGTTGGCTACAGTTGCAGGGGCAAAAATATGTAAGCTATCCAATGGTAAATGAGTAAGTGATAAACAGAATAATCTATTTTATAAAAGCACTGCTTATAGTTTCTGAATGAAAGAAACTATAAGGTTTGAGATTGTAAAGAGAAAACTAATGCCGAAGCAAATCGCAATTCCAGACACAGTGAAGGCATACTTTCGACGAATAGAAGGCAAAAGTAAAACACTTATCAAAAATATATATACTATCAAAACAGGTATGGCAAACCACTTTTTGACCAGCATAATAAATATCCATCCTAACACATTCAATATCATATAAAATATAATCACCACAGCCTGCCAATAACCTGTTTTTCGTTCTTTATAGAGTAGCACACCTGCAATTATATGAATCAGATGCACTATAAAACCTTTTGCTTGATTCAAAAAACTCAATTGAGCAAGGGTATAACCAGTATAAGAGTATAGTAAAAAAGCCAGACGGGATATACCAATTAGTAGTAAAACAATTCCTACTACTTTTTCCAATAAAGAACCAGAACGATTTCCTATCATTATAATTCTTTCTTAATAGACTCAACTGCTTTTTCCACATCTTTCACAATGTCCTCTTCTCTAAGCTGTATCACTCGAATATTATAATCTTTCAGAGCTTCCTGCTTCTGTACTGAGGAGAAATAAGCATCCGGATGTGTATGAGCATCGGATTCAATTTCAATTGCCAGCCTTTTCTCTTCACAAAAGAAGGTAAAGACAAAATCGCCGATGGGATGCTGCCAGGAAAAGTCAACACCCAGCTGCTTATCTTTGATACGATTCCAAAGCACAATCTCAGGATTTGAACTGAAATCACGCAGGTATTGAGTCAATTCCTGTAAAGCCGGATTAAAGGGAAGTTTATTGCTTTCATCCATATAGATTATGTATTTATAGCGTCCTGGTATCTAAACAATCTCTGGAAGCCTGAAAATCAAGCTTCCAGAGAACTATCTATTGCCAAAGATACTATTTACTCTTATTCGGGCTTTACTAAGTCTACAAAATGTATAGATTATTAGAAATTAGCAATACGAATAATGTCGGCAAAGATCCCGGCAGCAGTTACTTCCGCTCCTGCACCAGCCCCTTTTACAATCAAAGGTCGTACTCTGTACCTTTCTGTCCAGAACAATACCAGATTGTCATTACCTTCTACTTGATAGAACGGACTATCTGGCCCTACTACACGTAATCCTGTACTCAGATTTCCATTTTCATAGACAGCGACATATCGTTGACGGTTTCCTGCTTTCTCTACATCCGAACGAATCTTCTCAAAATGGTCATCATATTTAGGCAGAACAGTAAAGAATTCTTCGATAGAAGTAGCTTTCTGACATTCCTCTGGAAGGAAGTTTTCACTCACTACATCTTTTGCTTCTTTCTTTGCCCCTGCCTCGCGGCTCAGAATTAATATTTTACGGGCAACATCCAGTCCATTCATATCAATCCGTGGATCTGGTTCAGAATAACCTAAATCTTTTGCTTGCTTTACTACGGAACTAAATGAAACACCTGCTTTATGCTCATTAAACAGGAAGTTTAGTGTACCTGATAAAATGGCCTCAATTTTCAGAATTTTGTCACCACTTTGAGTCAAGTCATTCAGGGTTTTGATTACGGGTAAGCCTGCCCCTACGTTTGTTTCAAACAAGAACTTAGCTCCACGCTGCGTAGCAGTTTGTTTCAGACGTTTGTACAAATCATATCTTCCGGAACAAGCTACCTTATTGGGAGTGACAATAGAAATACCTCGTTGTAGTGATTCTTCGTAAAGATCTACTACATCTTCACTGGCGGTACAATCTACCAGAATAGAGTTACGTAGATTCATTTCATGCATCTTGCCTGCGAAGCCACCCAGAGACATAGCCTCTCCATTATTATCCAGTACATTTTTCCAGTCAGGAAGGTGAATACCATTTTCATCAAACCACATTTTCCGGCTGTTGGCGACACCAGTTACTCTGAGTTCCAGATTATACTCATGCAGGAAATATTCCTGTTGCTCACGCATCTGACGTAGTAACGTCCCTCCCACTGTACCTACTCCAACCAGGAAAATATTAAGCACTCGTGTGTCTGACAGGAAGAAGGCCTCATGTACAATATTCAGTGCTTTGCGGGAATCTGCATTTTGTGTTACAAACGAAATATTATTCTCAGAACTACCCTGTGCAATGGCACGAACGTTCACCCCATTCCGGCCTAGTGATGAAAACAGCTTTCCTGATACGTTAGGGGTATTGCGCATGTTTTCACCTACAATAGCCAGAATACTTAGATCCTGCTCAACAACTACAGGTTCCAATGCATTGCTTTTTAGTTCCTGTACAAATTCGCTTTCAATTAAGGTCTTGGCTTTAGCAGCATCACTGGCATTGATAGCTACAGTGATAGAATGCTCTGATGATGCCTGTGTAATCAGAATTACGTTGATACGTCCAGAAGCCAGAGCACTAAACAAACGTTTAGCAAATCCGGATACACCCACCATACCACTACCATTCAGGGAGATCAAGGCAACGGTATCAATTGAGGATATACCTTTGATCGGTGAACCGTTGTCTACACTCTCTCGTGCTACAAGTGTTCCCTCAGCAGCAGGATTAAATGTATTTTTGATCTTTAACGGAATATTTTTGGCAAGGACAGGTTGTACTGAAGGTGGATACAATACTTTAGCCCCAAAATGAGACAGTTCCAGTGCTTCAATGTATGACAACTGTTTCAATACCATGGTTCTACGTACCTTCCGTGGGTCAGCGGTCATCATTCCGTCTACATCTGTCCATATTTCCAGCATTTTAGCTTGTAAAGCTGCTGCAATAATAGATCCGGTATAATCAGAGCCACCCCGACCCAATGTAGTAGTTTCATTATTGACAGTAGCACCAATAAATCCTCCCATCACAATCAATTTATCTGTACGGGAGAAATACTTGCGGATGCGTTTGTCTGTTTCTTCAAAATCAACAACCGCATTGCCAAAGTTATCATCTGTAACAATCAACTCACGGCCATCTGCCAATAATGCGTCTAACCCGATCGTTTTAAAGTATTCAGTAATAATAGCCGATGACATACGTTCACCAAAACTCATGACAAAGTCACGGCTTTTGGGAGAAATTTCTTTTAGAAGAAATAATCCCTGTAATACATCTTCCAGTTCATTCAATGTCATTTTGATGGTTGCCACAGTACGTGTCTGGTGCTGAGGGGGCAGCAATTCCTGAATACACTGTAAGTGCTTCTTCTCAATCTCCTTTAGTGTCTGCTGATATGTATCATTTCCCTGAGAAGCCAGTGTACTGACATTGATCAGTTGATCTGTAATGCCAGACATAGCCGAAACCACTACTGTCACCTGACCTTCTGCACGCGCATTTTTAACAATCTCGCCGACCTGCTTCATCATTTCAGCCGACTTTACTGAGGTACCACCAAATTTGAGAACTTTCATAAAATTCAATGAGTGAGTGAAATAATTTATGGATGGTTTAGCTATTGTAGTTACACTTCATCCATATACCACGTTAATTTCTGTTAACTATTTTAATTTTTAGTCTGTGATCAAGCGTTGTATACATTTATAAAGCCACTCTTCCAATCTCCTTCAGGTAAAATCTGCTTTAAATGATGTTTCAGATGTTCCACATAGTCTTTCATAATAAACTCCAGTGTGAATGGCCCGGTGCCTTCAATCGAAATAGTATGAGATAAAACACCTGGATCTACAAATGCAATAATATGAGCAATGTGGTGATTGTATTCTTTCCAGAATGTCACCAAACTATTCCATTCCGCCTTATTATACTGTTGGGCACTTACCCAGAAATTTTGTTTATAACCTACAAAATCCAGATGCTCTTGTGCCATTGTCCGGACAAACTTTTGCTGGTTATTGCAAGCTGAATCGATCAAATGACCCAGAATTTCTTTCTTCGACCATTTTTCAGGTGATGGCTTATACGAAGCCTGTTCCGCTGAAACAGCCAGAAGTAAAGGTATTGCCTGTTGCACAATAGTCAACAGATCATCTGCAACATTTTGCATATTAGTGAGTTAATAAGATGGAAAGAATACAGATCAGATATATACTATGTAGACAATCCGATTTAATCAGTAAATCTTTGCTTAGATTAAGCAGATAAAGGAAGGGGCAATATGTAGTATAGTTCCGCCTAGGGGCGGATTGTAGTAATAATAGTAGTGATAGCAATGGTTATTGCTATTGAAAAAATGCCAGTAAATGAAGATATGTTGCCAGAACAATTTTTCATGGCGCAAGATTACGAAACCTGATTCTAAAAATCAAACAATTGTTAAGAGAAAATTTGGTCTATCTTTCCAAATTACAAAATATTATAAGACAATCGTTCAAACATTTTACCAAAAAAGTAGCTTTACAGTATAACAAGCAACCAACTGAGTAAGACATGACACTATATCCATCTATACCAGCCTATCGATTTGAAGCAGGAAAATATCAGGAAACAGAAGAAAAACTGCTAACAGAGGCTGCTTTGCAAATTAAGATTAATCACAGGCCATATACTGTTACCATGCGGACACCAGGAAGTGAAGCCTGGTTAACAACTGGCTTACTCTTTACAGAAGGAATCATTACAGGAATGAATGATATTTTGTCTCTTCAGGAGACTATGGGAGCCAATGGGCTGGTTCAATCTATAGATATAGGTCTCCCGGAAGAAATCGTAACAAAGAAGCATATTTTTAACCGTAGTATTGCTTCCAGTTCGTCCTGTGGCATCTGTGGTAAAACAGAACTCTGTGACATTGAAATTCCAACAGGCGTTTTGGCAACAGGTGAATTGACTATGGATTTGATCCCGTCCTTATTTGAGCAACTACGCACCCATCAGATCCTTTTTGATCAGACAGGAGGTTCTCATGCAGCAGGTATTTTTAACTCAGAGGGACTACTACTATCTGCTCAGGAGGATATTGGAAGACACAATGCGGTTGATAAAGCCATTGGAGAACTGCTTACTCAACAAACATTGGAACAGGCCAGAATCTTGTGTGTGAGTGGACGTATTTCGTATGAGATTGTAGCCAAATGTGTGCAGGCAGGTATCCCCTTTCTGCTTTCTGTGTCGGCGCCTTCGTCACTAGCAGTAGAAACCTGTCAGCAAAAAGGAATAACGTTGATTGCCTTTTGCAGGAATGACCGAGCTACAGTGTATACACATACAGAAAGAGTTAAAACAAGTACTCTCATTTAGAATTAGAAAAAGATCACGATGGCAGGTGCAAGTGCGACAATACTTATTGATCGAGAATGGACATCTTCTGAACAAAAGATATTGGATGATATGCTTAGTAAAACAGCAATAATTATAGAGGATAACAACTATTTGTTGTTAATAACACCTTTGCTATTGGAGGAAAACAACACGAAGAATACCAATCCTTTACATATACTATTTTCAACATCAATGACGAGGCAAGTTATTCTTCAGATGAATGCAATCAGATTAATGAAGTGTTTCATAGTATACCTGTAACTGCAATAGATTTCTCTGCAACAACCAACAGAACAAACTTAAGGATGCTTGGTGAAATTGTGTTATACATTGCTGACAAGTTAAATGGTATCATTGACTTTAGAGGAGCATTATTACCAGAGAAAGCCTACAAGGAAAATGATTTCTGGTGGATTATTGAAAAAGCAAATTGGGAGGAAGTTGAGCACTACTATACTGACATGATTAGAGACATACCAGGTACTATAACCTGTATTCACTATCAGACTGAGAACAACCGTCACTTGGTTTACAATATATGTGATGTCCTTTTTATGAAAAACTGGGTAAATCATCCAGAATTTCAATTAATTAAATAAGATTTTAAAGAGCAATAAATTATGTCAGCCACAAATAAACCTCATCCGTATAAACATCCAGCAGGAAATTTTGCCGCATTAACGACAGTTTTGAAAAGACTGTCAGAGAATAAATCTTTGTTGACAGCTACTCCGGTATTGGCAAAGCTAAATAAACATGGAGGTGTAGATTGTCCTAGCTGTGCATGGCCAGATCCGAAGAAGACTCACTTTGCTGAGTTTTGTGAGAATGGAGCCAAAGCCATAGCTTCTGAGACAACGAAAATCCGAGCCAATGCAGATTTCTTTCGGAAGTATACAGTATCTGAACTTTACAAAAAAGATGGATACTGGCTTGAACAACAAGGTCGGCTTACTGAACCTATGTGGTATAATGCAGCCACAGACCATTATGAACCTATTAGCTGGCAAAATGCTTTTCAAAAAATTGCCCAGCATTTGAATAAATTACCAGATCCCAATCAGGCACTATTCTATACTTCCGGGCGAGCTAGTAATGAATCTGCCTTCCTATTCCAGTTGTTTGCCCGCGAGTATGGCACCAACAACATGCCGGACTGTTCCAATATGTGTCATGAGGCTACCAGTGTAGCATTGGCAGATGTGGTAGGAGTTGGTAAGAGTACTATTGAGCTGGAAGACTATGAAAAAGCGGATACCATCTTTATTTTTGGTCAAAATCCTGGTACTAATCATCCACGTATGCTTACAGACCTGGAAAAGGCCAATCAACGGGGATGTAATATCATTGCGGTAAACCCGCTCAAAGAAGCAGCACTGGAATCGTTCATTCACCCTCAACACGTAACTGAACTATTGCTGCAGCGATCTTCAAAGATTGCTACTCAATATATGCAGGTACATATTGGTGGTGATCTGGCATTGCTCAAAGGCCTGATTAAATATGTGTTAGAAGCAGAAGCCAAGCAACCCGGTCAGATCGACAAAGAATTTATCGAGCAGCATACAGTCGGTTTTGAAGCATTGAAAGAGGATATTGAGAATACATCCTGGGGAGAGATTCTGTCTCAATCAGGTATATCCAGAGAAGAAATTGTAAAAGCGGCTCAGACTTATCTCAACTCAAAGAATACAATCTTCTGCTGGTGCATGGGAGTCACTCAAAACAAACATGCGGTGCTTACGATTCAGTATCTTGTTAATCTGGCGTTGCTGAAAGGCAATATAGGACGTCCGGGTGCGGGACTTGCACCTGTTCGCGGTCATAGCAATGTGCAGGGCAACAGAACCGTTGGTATTACAGACAATCCTCCTAAAAAATTACTGGAGGGTATTCAAAAAGTCTTTGGATTTACTCCTCCTGCGCAGAAGGGCTACAATACAGTAGAAGCTATGAATGCTATGTATGAAGGTAAAGCGGGTGTTTTTATTGGTTTAGCAGGTAATTTTATCTCTGCCACACCAGACACGGCCTATTCAGAAGCAGGTATGCGTAAATGTGATCTGACTGTTCATATCAGCACAAAACCCAACCATAGCCATTTTGTGACAGGTAAGGAAGCTTTGATTCTTCCGTGCCTTGGCAGAACAGAAATTGATATTCAAAATGGTACACCACAACAGATTACTGTTGAAGATTCCAATTGTATGGTCCATGCCAGTGAAGGACACAATAAACCTGCCTCTGAACACCTGAAATCAGAATGTGCGATCATTGCAGGTATGGCACAAGCAACCCTTCCTCAATCAAAAGTTTCCTGGGATACTCTGGTGAAGGACTATAGCCTGATCCGAACCAAAATTGCAGAGGTATTGCCAGAGTTTACCAACTACAATCAATTGATTCAGCAACCAGGTGGGTTTTATTTGCGTCCGGCCTCATCCAAACGCGTCTGGAATACAAAGTCAGGAAAAGCTCAGTTCACTTCAGGTGCGCTACCCAATCTGCAATTGCAGCCTGGTCAACTAACTATGGCAACCATCCGATCACATGATCAGTTTAATACAACGATTTATGGACTGGAGGATCGCTACCGGAATATTCATGGAGAGCGGGATGTTATTTTTATGCATCCGGAAGATATGGAACAACGTGGAATCCAGAACTTTGACCGGGTAGACATTACTAGTTATGCTCCGGATGACAGTCAACGAAAGGTTCACAACTTTAAGGTTGTCCCTTATGATATTCCCAAAGGATGTGTGGCAACTTATTATCCGGAGGCAAACCCATTGGTTCCAGTCAGTTCTTACGCTGATGGAAGTATGACCCCTTCATCCAAGTATGTTGTGGTCACTGTACAAAAACGTTAAACAACTAAGGTCTTTCAGAAAGGTAACTTCTTTTCTGAAAGACCTTTAACCTTCTCACTAGTACGCTAAGCCACTCCATCAATATGTCAAAACAGGAAAACGATTTTAATGCCATTGCTCCTGTTTATGATTTACTCAGTACGCTTATTTTTGGCAATACTCTCCTAAAAGCTCAAAAAGCTTTTCTGCATCTCATTCCCGAAAATGCTACTATTTTATTTATTGGAGGAGGTACAGGTAAAATTTTACCAGAGATCCTTGCCCGAAAGCCACAAGCTATCTGGTATGTGGAAAAGTCAGAAAAGATGTTGCAGCAAGCTCGAAAACAAATCTCCCATCTCTCTATGCTTCCCATTCACTGGATAGAAGGAGATGAAAATCACCCAGTAGTAAAGGAGAATCAGTTTGATGTTGTCCTTACCTTTTTCCTTTTTGACCTATTTGATAAACCAACCTTGCATACATTAATTCAAAGGCTCTATGCATCTCTGAAATCGAATGGGCTATGGATGGTAGCAGACTTTGCATCTCAGAATAAGACCTGGATGGCACGTACACTAATGAAAAGTATGTATACCTTTTTTCGAATAGTCAGTCAGGTACAAGCCTCACAACTAGAATCCTATACAGAGATCCTGGAATCTTTATCTCTTCATTCGGTTCATAGTAAAGCATTCTATGCTAGTATGATTCAATCCATTGTTTATCGTAAGCCTGAATAATCAGGATTTAAACCACTTACGCCATCCTTCTGTCAGAAAGCCAATGCCATATCCGGAAAGCTGAGTAAATACTGCCCGTATACTCAATAGGCCAATCCAGATACTATGGGTTTGAACAGTGGCGTGCAGAAAAATCAAACCTATATATAGCAGCAAAATCAAACACGCAAGGGTAAACAGGGGCCATCCTGTAAGCAGTTGAACCACAAGCCATAACACTAATGAGCAGCAGAACAGAAAGAATAATGCAGGAAACCAGTGTACTAGCTTGAGTTCTTCAGGAAAAAAACGGGATATATTGATACGTGCCCGTCCAAAGAAATGAAGCTGTTTAAAAAATTGACCGAATGTACTGCGTCGTTTGTGATACACATAGGCATCTGGAATCAATCCGGATTGAAATCCAGCCCGGATAATCCGGATGCTGAACTCAATGTCTTCTCCCATACGGGTAATGATAAACCCACCCACTTTCTCATATACCTTCCGGGAAAGCCCCATATTAAACGACCGGGGATGAAACTTTCCTCCCAGCGTTTTCTTCTTCCCTCGTATTCCACCTGTTGAGAAAGGAGAGGTCATGGCATAACTAATAGCTTTTTGTACCTGATTAAAATCCGGACTAGCGGCATCCGGACCACCATAGAGGTCGTATCCGTAGGCATTGAGATCTTTTTCTACTGCTGCCAGATAATGAGTAGGAATAATACAGTCTGAATCAAAAATAATAAAGTAATCTCCGGTGGCGTGCTCAAACCCAAAGTTACGCGTAAACCCCTGTCCACTATTTTCCTTGAAAAAATACCGCACCTCCAATCGGTCTGCAAATGATGCAACAATTTCCTTTGCATCGTTTTTGGAGCCATCTTCTATCACCAAAACTTCAAAGTTTGTATAGGTTTGTTTGGTTAGGGATTCAAGTAACTCCCTAATCTCATCAGGGCGATTGTATAGTGGAATAATGATGGAGTACTTTCTCAACGTAATGAGTTATTTTGATTTCCCACAAAGATAAATGCGTTTTATGAAATCAACTGCACCCTCACTGAAAATCCATATTATATAATTGTCTTATACATGAGTAATCCCAAACTTTGCAAAAAGAGGAATAGATAAAAAAGAAAAGAGTTACAAAGAGAGTTGTGCTGACTTCAATCGTGGAAGGTAGTGAAGGTGCGTGAGGATAAAAATTCCGCGGGCCTAGCGCTGGCCCTGTGGGGCGAAGCTTTGGAATTTTTTGCCCTTTTTTGCTTCATTTTTTGGGCAAGCAAAAAATGAAGAGGTTAGTGGAAGAGAGAAGAAAGGACCAATAATCAAACTCAGGCAGAGAAATTTGTCAAAAAATTAGCCAATGCCTATACTTTTCAAAAGCATAAACATTGGCTATAAAATTCACATCTGATAGTTAGAATGATTCACGTACACAGTAGAACTATCAGAATTTAAAAACCACATTTGCAGACAAACGGCGTAGCATTTGTGGTTCAATGGTTGACCATCCTTTCCAATAGTGTTCATTGGTTAGGTTATCCAGTTTCAGTGCAAATCGGAATGATCTCACCGAATAGAATGCTGTTGCGTTCAAAATGGTATAGGAAGGTACCGTAAATACTCCTATAGTAGCGTTGTTAGATACTTTGTTTTCACTTGCATAATTTCCACCTACTCCAAAGCCTAATCCTTTTGCATTACCATTGGTAATCGCATAGCTTACCCAAAGATTTGCCAGTGTCTTAGGTCCCGCATTGATAGGGCGACGATTCAGATCAATAGCGTCTGTTTTTTCATTGATGCTTTCATTATGACTGTATCCTGCAATAATATGTAAGCCTGTAACCGGATTAAAAGTAATATCTGTCTCAAATCCGCGGCTATATAGATCTCCATTCTGAATGGTAGTACCTGCAGGACCGTTATTATCCGCACGAACTACATTCTTCACATAGATATTGTAGTAACTAATTGTTCCAACCAGTTTGCCTTTTAATGCTTCCAGCTTTACGCCTCCTTCTACCTGATTTGCCTGCATTGGTTTAAATACACGAATACTTCCATCCGGCTGAGAAGAAGGTGCTACATTCTGGAATCCATTCATATAGTTAGCAAAAAGCGAAACCCGATCTTTCACCACCTGATAGATCAAGCCAAGTTTAGGAGATACAGCTGTTTGTGCATAATCTCCACTTTTTGTATTTGTAGATAAGTCCTTTACACCCTTATTATCAAATCTATCTACCCGAACACTTGCCATTGCCAATAAATTTTCAGTTAGATTCAATACATCTGAAACATAGGCGCTATATACATAGGTGTTATAAATGTATTTATAGACATAAGGATCCTGTGAAACTTTTGTATCTGCAGCCTGTCTTGTCAATAAAGAATATCCCGGATCTCCATGTGTGGATACTTTGTCAAAGAATGTATACGTTGAGGCATCGTTCAACTGTGAGTTAAATATATCTACACCCAACACAATGCGATTTCTCATACTACCAAATCTAAAATCGCCTATAAAATTCTGCTGAAAGTCTGTTGTAGTGCCAATTGAATTTTGCATACCAACAAATCGGGAAAGTGTATCATCTCCTGCTCCACGAAACATCACATACGAGTACAAACCATCTGATTTGCGGATACTACGTGAGAAGGAAGTTTGTGATGTCCAGCTGTTGGACAGTTTATAGTTCATCTGACCATACAGATTTACCGTTGGGTTTTTAATTGTAATATCATTGCTGGTAAAGGATTGAGAATAATCCATGTTTAACTCAGCAGGTGTCTTAGCGATTAATTCACGTCCACGATTCAGGAATACCATCAATGGATTGGTAGCTTCTGAGTTATAAAACTCAGCATTCAGAAGGAAGGATAATTTATTGCTGACTTTGTATGAAATAGAAGGAGCAACAAACATAGTTCTTTTAAAACCTGCATCCTGAAAACTACCCTCATACTGATAAGCCCCATTTACACGTAACAATAATGTTTTATCTTTATTAACAGGCGTGTTTACATCAACAGACAAACGGTTCAGGTCATACCCACCCATCGTGTAAGAGATCTCGCCACCAGCAGTTTCATAGGGCTTTTTGGTGTTTATATTGATCAGACCACCAAAGGACACCAGACTACTACCAAACAATGTACCGGATGGCCCTTTGATTACCTCTACACTTTCTATATTAGCTGGATCAAGCCCTCCATTGGTTAAACCAGCAATACCATTAATCATAGAAGGCTGGACCGAAAAACCTCTGATAGAAAAATAGGCAGCACCATCTCCTCCACGGCCTGTAGCAGACCATAGCTTATCTATTCCCGGACTATTTTTTACAATATCATTAAAGTTGGTAATGACTTGTTCTGTAATTAGCTCCTTTCCTATCACATTATACACCTGAGGATTTTCCAGATTCTTGATAGGTAAACGGGATACATAAGGACTCTCCTTCTTGGCAAACTTGTTTGTATTACCAGTAACAACCACTTCCTGTAACTGCTCAGCAGATTCTTGCAAACGTATTTCTTCCAGTTCTGTAGTTTTTCCTGCCTCCACTGTTACTTCTCTCTCCTGCGGGGTAAATCCTACAATAGAAGCCTGAAGAGTATAGGTTCCCGCATTGGCCCGCAATGTATAATTACCTTTTTCATCCGTTACCGTCCCCACATTACTTCCTTTTAAAGCTACAGTAACAGAGGGAGCCACTTGCCCTTCAACTGTTTTGATAGTTCCCTTTAAAATACCTTTTTGCGCATATACGCTGATGCTAAACAATAGCAACAATACTAGATTTAGATGTTTCATTGGTTTGAATAAAATGGAATTGATAAAAGAGTTGTTCATGCATAAGGACATACAGAAATGCCCCGATCAGAACATTGACGAATCAGAACTTAAAGGAAACCGAAGCGGCAATATTTCTGGGATTCATAGGGTTATTGTTTAATCCCCACATTTTCTGATCTGTGAGATTATTCAGTTTAAAAGCAAATCTCCATTTAGGCCGGTCATAAAATACAGTAGCATCTATCAGTGTATAAGCAGGCAGTGTCAGAGAACCACCTTCATTATTCGTATATGCTTCGCTTACATAATTCCCACCAAATCCGGCACCGAATCCTTTAGCACCTCCATGTGGTACTTTGTAGCTCAACCAAAAGTTTACAAATGTTCCGGGCAACCCTGTGGTGGTACCTTCAGTACCTTCATCAGCTTTTACATATCTATACTCATTGGTTCCAAAACCTGCTATAACAGATAAACCTGTAATAGGCTCAGCGATAATATCAACCTCTAACCCTTTGCTTCGCTGTTTTCCATCCTGAATAGAATATCCTGCACGAGAGGGGTCTTGACGTATGGCATTAGTAACATCAATGTTGTAATAGCTGATTGTTGCACTTAGTTTATGAGAGAAGGCATCCATCTTCACACCTACCTCCCACTGATTGCCATTTTGCGGTTTGAAGTTTGTGATGTTTCCATCAGGTTGTCTAACCGGACCGTTATTCTGAAAACCATTCATATAATTGGCAAACACACTTACCTGATCTTTTATGGGCTGATACACCAGACCAAACTTAGGCGACAATGCAGTTTGAGCATATCCTCCACTATAGTCAGAGTACATTACGGCAGTTCCTTTGTAGTCATATCTGTCTACCCGCAGGCTCAACATAGCCATCAGTTGCTCTGTGATATTTACTACATCGGAGATATAAGCACTATATGTATAGGTTTTGGAGGATTGTCTTGCATGGATGAGAGACGATCTCAGTGTTTTTACCCTATCCAGCGATACAGGCCCATACAAACGATGTATATTAATTGTATCATAAGGCATTCTTGTATTAAAAGCATTGTTTACAAATACACTATTGATACTCTTTGAATAATATACATCAGCCCCAATCACCATACGGTTGCGGATACCTGCAATTCTGAAATCACCTGTAAAGTTTTGCTGAAACTGCATATCTGTTGTTCCACCCTGTACAGTCTCTACACTTCTGCTGACAATCGAATCATTCCGCCAGCTATTCCATTGTGCCACAAACTCATCGTCATGATTTGAAGCAGATGAAAATAATGTATTGGACGTCCAGTTATCTGAGAGCCTGTAAACAGCCTGAGCATAGAAAACCTCACTGCCGCCACGATTCATCATATCATCAGAGTTGAGAGATTGATTGTATCGTATAGGCAGGTCTTTGATATTTTTAACGGAAACACCTGAGAAATTCTGGATGGGTAATAAGGTCAATGCAGAACGCAATATCTCTGCTTCAAAATTTAATGTAAGTCTGTTGTCTACTTTGTAGGTTAATGTAGGGGCTACCACAAAACGTCTCTGTCCTCCCCAATCCATGAAACTTCCCTCACTATGAAAAGCTGTATTGAGACGGAACAATAACGTTTTGTCCTTGTTTAGTGGGGTATTGATATCTGCTGTCAGGCGTGTAAGTCCCCAACTACCAGTAGTAAAGTTTACATTTCCCTGAAATGTCTCCAGGGGACGTTTTGTAACGAGGTTTGTAAGTCCCCCAAAGGAAATCAAGCTGGAACCAAACAATGTACCGGATGGCCCTTTGATTGCTTCTGTACGTTCTACAGTTACAGGGTCTATTCCATTATATTGTTGAGCGGCAAGTCCGTTTCGCATACGGGCACCTGTCCAGAAACCCCGAATAATAGAATACGTAAATCCATTGCTATATCCACCAAATGCAACAGCGGCTCCGGGTACGTTTCGCAGTGATTGTTTGTAATCTGTAATAACCTGCTCTTCCATTAACTCTTTGGAAACCACATTGTACACCTGAGGATTTTCCAGATTCTTAATAGGAAGACGAGATACCAACGAACTTTCTTTGTTAGCGAATTTATTTGTATTACTGGTAACGATCACTTCCTGCAGCTGTTCAGCAGATTCTTGCAAACGTATTTCATCTATCTGCGTGGTTTTAGCGGCCTCTACTGTTACTTCTTTTTCTTGTGGGGTAAATCCCACGATCGATGTCTGAAGTGTATATGTACCAGGATTTGCCCGCAATGTATAACTCCCTTTTTCATCCGTTACTGTCCCTATTCTGGTATCTTTCAATACTACCGTTACAGAAGGAGCAGGTTGCCCTTCTACTGTTTTTACAATACCATGTATAGTTCCTTTTTGAGCGTAAGTTGCCAGGCTGGCCAATATCAGCATGCATGCATACAAATGTTTCATTGGTTTGAATAATAAAATAGATTGGAAATGGATAAAATAGGCAACAGGAGTCCAGGGATAGCCTGAAAAAGGCTATCCAATTCGCACTATCCTGATGTTTTAGTATTAAGGTACCGGGGCAAGTCGACGGGATCGCATCTTTCCAGAACCGGAGGATTGTTTACTTTTTTTCTTTCGGTTCCACCAAATCATAAACCCTGTTACAGGAAGGCTTGCCCCAAATAAGCCCCCGATAAAAGCGGCAAATTTTCCCAGGAAGCCAAACATCCGGCCTGTATGTAAATCATAGTTGGATACACGGATTTTATCAGCAGTTGCATAGTTGGTATGCAGTTCTTCCAATAGTAACTCACCAGAATATTGATCAAATGCCAGGACGTTCTGTTTCCTAATAAACTGATAGGGATATCGCACTACAAAGCGAAATGTACCCACACTGTCTTTGGGCAGTTGAATACTGGCATACGCATACTCTCCATACGATTCGGCTATGGTAAAGAGAGAATCGAGAGAGCATTGTTTAGCAACAGGACGATAAGTAGAAGCTACTTTTTTCTTGTATGTCATTTTTGTACCATCCAGTTTATAAATAGTGGCAGGCACACTATCAAACACCCAGAAAATTCCAGTCCAAGCAATAGGCAGTAAAATCCACACCATATAGAATCCCCAGACATTATGCAGATCATAGTTGATGCGTTTCCAGGAAGCTGACCATTTCATCTTAAAGGCCGACTTCAACTGATTTCGTTTGGATGGGAACCACAGATAGAGTCCGGAAAGGAGCATAATCATAAAGATCAGCACATTCCATTTAATGATCTCTTCTCCTACTTCACCCAGCAACAGATTCAGATGTATCTGTAATACCAGAGCCATAAAATCTTGGTGCAATGCATAGTTACCTAACACCTCGCCTGAAAACGGGTTGATATAAATAATACCCCGCTTATTGGTATAGACCATCGCAGATGCATTAACCGGATTGTTTCGTAAACGCACCTGAGCAAGCTTTTCTTTCGGATAAGCAGTCTTTGCTATCTGTAGTAATCTTTCCGGACTTAGCCGGACTGCATTAGCAGGCCTGTTCACAAACAACAGGTTATGCTTAGCCCAACTATCATACTCTTCCTGAAACGCATACAATGCTCCGGTAGTGCTTACTATAAACAACACTAGCCCGGACGCTAGTCCGAGCCAGAGATGTATCTGACCAAGTATTTTCTTGAGTGTCATATATTAAAATGTATAACCTACTCCTAACAGAAAGCTGCGGGGTGAACCAGGAAATAACCGGATACGATCATATCCACCTACCCAATGTGTTTTATTAGCCAAGTTATTGGCATTGACTTGAATTCTGAATTTAGCAACCTGATAATATAAGGCACCATTAATCAACTCATATCCTGGCAGAATGAAAGGCTCTGCACCTGCAGCCACAATTGATCCCAAACGTTCAGTAACAAAGTTTGCCCCGAATCCAACACCCAGTCCAGCTAACGGACCATTGGCAATCACATACTTTGTCCATATATTACCCTGATGTTTAGGAGCATTCGGCTTTTGTCTTCCTACTTCTTCTGGGTTGGCACTTTTGGTAAATGTTGCATCATTATAAGCATAGGATACAGAAAGGCTCCAGTTTTGAGCAATCTGTCCAAGCAGATCTATCTCTACGCCTTTGGATACCTCCTGTCCTATCTGAGAAAGTAAATCTGGATTAGAAGTATCTCCCGCATTATACAATGCCCCGTTAACCTCTAGCCGATAGACAGAAAGATTGGCAAGAAATCGTTTCCCGAACCACTCTGTTTTCAGACCCGCTTCTTTTAAGTTACTAATCAGCGGATCAAAAGGTCCACCAGCATTAGGAGTAGCAATTGTAGTAGCCAGTTGTGGCTGATATCCTTCTACATACGTTGCATACGCATTGATATGATCATTCACTGTATACACAAGGCCTACCCGTGGAATCAAAGCAGATTGTTTAATTGTTTTTTCAGAAGATAATTTATAATCCAGAATATCTGTGAAATAATCCTGACGCAACCCTAACAACAACTGAAAGCGTCTGAAACGGATCTGATCCTGAATATATACTCCCTGAGAAGAGTAAAGGGTTGGTGCATAATCAGTACGTGAATAAAAGTACTTACTCATATCTGCCAGGTAGTATGGATTATCTGCTGTTAAATCCATGTGTGCTACATTGGGCACTGGATTACCCTTAGCATCTAGCAGATAGTTAGACTTCTTCTTCGGATCATAGCTATTAATAGCTCCTGTATTAGACGCATTCCGATAACCTCTTGCGACAAGCTGAGATCCACCAGCAGCCAGTACTTCCTGAGCATAGTCATAACCTGCTACAACTTTGTGTTCCAGAGGTCCCGTTCTAAAATCTATATTAAAGTAGCTGGTCAGATTATCATTGTGCCATTTACGGTTGCGGATAAAAACCTGCATCTCTACAAGATTAGGAATATTTACCCCCGCACTATCTTTTCCATAGGTATTAGCCGAACGATGTTCCAGCAGATCTTCCTCAAAGCCAGCTTTCATATAAGCCATATTAAAGCTTACCGCTTTGGAAAAGCGATGATTAAGCGATACTGTTACCAGGTAAGAACTTTCTTTCAGATAGTCGTTGACCCGGCTCAATGATTTGGAGATAGAGGACGAATAAATATCTCCATCTCCTAACACTGCTTGTCCCCGATCCAAACGACCTTTGGATTGCTGATATACCAGATCAAAATTTACACGAGTATTCTCAGTAGGAAGGAATGTAAAGGAAGGAGCAACAATGACATTTTTATCAAATTGCAAGTCACGAAATGACTGGGCATCTTCATATCCAAGATTTAAACGATACAACAACGTTTTATCCTCATTCATGGGTCCTGTAAAATCAGCTGTTGCACGAAATGTATCAAAGCTGCCCATCTGAAAGTTCAATGACTGACGTTTTTCAGCAAGAGGTTTTTTAGTAACCCGGTTTATACTTCCTCCAGGAGAAGTATTTCCATATAAGGCAGAGGCAGGCCCTTTAAGTACTTCAATTCGTTCCAGGTGTGGTGTAAGCCCTTGCTTCCAGAAGCTGGCAAATGATCGCATTCCATTTACCAATGAACCATAGTTATCATTTCCACTCACCCGATGTCCTCTGATGGTAAGATCATTATAGAACGTAAACTGACTCACCCCACTTATATTTTTTACAGCTTCGTTTACTCTGAAAACTCCCTGATCCTGTAATATCTCCTTAGTCACATAACTTACAGACTGAGGAATATCTTTTATTAGAGTGGAAGACTTAGTAGCTACAAATGTAGCGTCATTTTTATAGGTGGTTTCTTTACGACCTGTAATCTCAACCTGCTGCAATGTCTCAGCAGCTTCGTTTAATGAGATAGATAAAGTTACAGTCTCATTATCTTTAACAAGCACAGGTTGCTGGTATACTTTGTAGCCTATACTTGAGACCAATACTGTATAATCGCCAGCTGGTACTGATAGTGTAAAGGAACCATCTGATCTAGTAGACACACCTATTTTAGTGTTCTTTAATGTAACACTGGCCAATTCTATAGGTTTCCCTTTCACATCGGACACGGTACCAGACAGTATACCATTCTGAGCAAAAACAATATGTGTAAATAAGAGTAGGCTAAATGTAAAAATGAATTTCATGTTTTGTGGTTTATTACTTTAGAGATAAGGAACAGACCATCCGGAGATAGTCTGTCCCTTTGACGATTCAATGAGTGAGAGGAATACCAGAGAGTGGCACAGAACTCCACAAAGTATTAGTTTAGATTTTTGTTAACATTATGGCGTGTATCAAACCAAAAATTGGTTTGTTCAAGCATGGTATGTAACTCTTCGTATTCCTTATGTGAAAACATCAGATAGAAGTGTGGAACTGGCGTTTTCAATCCTACTTCTTTCCCCAGCGAAGTAGGATAACTCAGACACCATCCTCCTATAAATTCACACAGAACCTGCTGGAAAGAGATCAATTCTGCTTCACTGAAAATAAACAGCATATTTTTGTATGCCACATTGTAATATCCACAGCCTTCACAGCGTCCGATATATCCATTAGGTGCTTGCACCAGCAGTTTTAGTGAATTAGTTTGACACATAAGCAATTACATTTAATTTTAATTAAATATGTTTCAGATATACTCTTGTCATTCCTTTGCTTTATTCTGAGCCAGAAGCATATCTACCAATCTGTGCGGACAATTTTCCTGAATACAATGCCCATACAGTAATAAGTCATGTTGATGAATATCAAAATGAAGTACATTGCCTACCATATTCTGAATAAGCTGCACCCGAGGATCACAGAATTCAGTAAGCTTGTGGCAATCCAGACATACCAGATGATCATGCTGACGAGATCCTATTGATTTTTCGTACACAGTAAGGTGATTTCCAAACTGATGCTTTCGAACCAATCCTGATGTAACCAGCAGATCAAGTGTATTATATACAGTACTTTTACTAACCCGAAACTTCTTCTCTATTAGTAATTGATATAGATCATCAACTGTAAGATGTTTGTCACTTACATAAATCTCTTCCAGAATCTTATATCTTTCCTGAGTTTTGCGTTGCTGCTGGCTTTCCAGATATTGAGTAAAAATATCTTTGATCTCCAGTAGTCTTTTTTTCAGTAAGGGCTGATCCATAGTGTTGATGAGTCGCTGAGAAAAATTTCAATAGTAGTACGAACAGACATAATCAAAGCATCCCTTACTGAATTAACAGTAAATAGGGCTTTTGCCTGTTTTCCTATCAGGATTGGTAAGATTCTACCAGTTGAGTCCATTCTGCTTTTTCAGGTATACCTGGTTTTCTCTTTCCAAAAATGAGAGCAATGTTGTTTCCATCTTTGTCAAATAATTCCAGACCAGTCACAATGCCATCTTCAGTTGGCTTGCGGGTGACCCATATCTGGTGAATATGATCTTCACGCAAGTGCATATTAAACATAGGGTCCAGTACATTAAACCAGGGGCCTGTTGGCATCAGGCGTTCAATAGTACCTGTATGAATCTGAATACATCCCTGGCTAGCCACAAAAATCATAATAGGCAAATTGCTTTCAGAAGCGGACTGAAAAATGCTACGCAAACTTTCTAAAGAAATTAGGCGTGTGTATCCTTTAGGAGCTAAACGCAATCCTTGTGTACGGGAAACCTGATATTTTTTCAGTAATCCAAAAAACTGATGGGTATCTGTCATAGCAATCCAGGCCTGTTGAAATCCATCAACATCAATGTCCGCATCAGGCAATTCAGCAGTAGGCTCTGGCTTTGGAGAGATCTCCAGTATATCAGACTGTTCTGCATCACGATATTTGTCTACCAGCTGATTATACGCTTCCAGATTGCTATGCTCAGTCATATAAATCTTATGGACAGCTTCTCCGTTTCGAGCGAAAAATTGAAGGCTTAACCTGTCATTTTCATTGACAGCAAAACCGAATTGCCATTGCTGCATAAATAAACGTAGGTCGATGTCTTCTCCCAGCACTAATCCTGTAAGGTCCTTAAAAGACACCTTTTCATACACACCATGCCGTTCATGAACACAGGAGTCGTTGCGAGTTAATGCCATCACTTGTCCCAGGGTTGGCACCTCTTTCATTAAGTCCCGAAAATCGCCAGTCAAACGAGTAGCTGTATTGCCAAGTCCCGTAGCTACAAGTTCCGCTTCGCTAACATTCAACTGCTTGGCAGCATCACGAATCCGTACTTTAGGATTTTCGTTTTTAAAACTTTCATATCGATCTCTCAGAGATAATTCAGTTGTCAGCATTGATATACAAAGATTAAGATGTATAAATAAATTTCAGGTGATAGTTATCCTCTGATCATATTATTGATTCAGTTTATAGGTAAATCCCAGGGATTGTCCATTGGATCTTCCCCATTTTTCTTCCAGCATTGGTTGTTCAGAAAAAGACCGACTATGGACAATAAAAGGATGAGTATATTCAGGAGGATGAATGATATCTACCGGAATATGGAAGGCAGAAAAAATATTGGCAGGTGTCATTACCTGAACTGGTTTTCCAAAGGCTATTGTCTTCCCACTGTTAAGAATCAAAACTTTATCTGCGTATTTCATAGTCAAATTCAGATCATGCAGAATAGCAATCACACAAAAGTTACGGAGAGTAAGTGTTCGGATAATCTCCAACAGATTATGCTGATGATACAAATCCAACCCTGTAATTGGCTCATCCAAAAGCAAGTATTTAGGCTGAGGTACAGGGTGAGGAAGACCATATATATCTTCTATATCTGTAAGCTGAGCCAGAACTTTAGCCAGCAATACCCGCTGTTGCTCTCCACCAGAAAGTGTAAGAAATATCCTGTCTCTTAAATGTGTAATATCTGTCTGTTGTAAAGCATACTCTACAATCTCATGATCTTGTTTGGAAGGGCTGCCATCAAAATGAGGATAGCGCCCCATCATGACCAGTTCAGATACATTAAAGTTAAAAGCCAATGCATTATTCTGTGCCAATACTGCCCGAAAACGAGCTAACTGATTGTTACGAATTGATTTCAGATTCTCACCTCTCATCTCTACTTTACCAGAATCTGGTGCTAATTCTTTACTCAGAATTTTCAGCAAGGTTGATTTTCCTGCGCCATTTGCTCCGACAATAGCCAGTAATTGTCCTGTCTCTGCCACAAAGGACACATTCTGTAATAAAGGTCTTCCAGCAATATGGTATCCGACTTTTTCTACATTAATCATGTGTAAAGTGCATTTAAAATAGTTTATTGAAACAGGTAATTAGCTTAAATATTATCTCTTATGTTCCTTTAAAAGGATATACAAAAACACGGGGGCTCCCAGCAAAGCTGTCAGAATACCAATGGATAACTCGGCTGGCGCTACAATGGTACGGGCAGTTAAATCAGCCAGCGTCAATACAATAGCTCCCAACAAAGCAGAGCCTGGTAATACCAGCCTATGATTGGCACCAATTAGTAATCGGATCATATGTGGCACAACCAATCCTACAAAACCAATAAGGCCAGCCATAGCAACAGAGACTCCTACTCCAAGTGTACAAAAGAGAATTACCTGACGTTTCAAACTGGCAGCATTAATTCCCAGATGTTCGGCCTGACTTTCACCTAGTGAAAAGGCATTTAAGGCCTTACCCAATCTGGGCAGACCAAATAAGGTTATACAAACAAAAGGCAATAACACCCATACTACAGGCCAGTTTGCCCCTCCCAGGCTACCCAAGCTCCAGAAGGTAATGGTTCGTAGCTGTGCATCATTGGCCAGATAAATTAACAGACCTGTTAGTGCTCCTGTCAGCGCATTGACAGCAATACCAGCCAGAAGCATAGTGGAGATATGGATTTTGCCTCCGGATCTGGAGATCTGATACACAAGAATGGTTGCCAGACAAGCACCCACAAAGGCAAATGCAGATAGGGCATATAATCCTACCCAGCCGGACAAATCACTAAGAATCTTTAGTTCTAAAACAATTGCAGACACCGCAAACAAGGAAGCACCTGAAGAAATTCCGATAAGGCCAGGGTCTGCTAATGGATTTCTGAATAACCCCTGCATAGCGGCACCAGTAATCCCCAATACTGCACCAATCATTACACCCAGTAATACTCTTGGTAATCGAATGACAGTTAGAATCAGTTGTTGTTGCTCCTCAAAATGCTGATTAGCTATACCCAACTGATTCAGAAGTATGTAGTACAACTCAGATAAAGAAATCTTTACCGCACCTACACAAGCAGATATACAGGCAGAAACAACCAATCCAACAACCAGTAATGTGAGAATTACTGATTGTTGAAAAGGCTTTCCTATTTGTATAAGCTTTGTGGCAGGTTTTTCGGCAGTAATGCTCATGGCGTAATTTGTGTCATTTTAGTATTCAGCTCTAAAACTGCCTGTCCTGCTCTTGGGCTAAATCCCGTTAAGAGCTGTCCATCCATCTGCCAGATGCGTTTGTGTTTACCTGCGTTGGTTTGAGCGATTCCTGGTACTTTC
Source organism: Xanthocytophaga flava (assembly GCF_030068545.1). Classification (NCBI taxonomy): domain Bacteria; kingdom Pseudomonadati; phylum Bacteroidota; class Cytophagia; order Cytophagales; family Rhodocytophagaceae; genus Xanthocytophaga; species Xanthocytophaga flava. The sequence continues at coordinate 72,943 of NZ_JASJOR010000024.1, forward strand.
AGCAGTCCATCTATACCTCCTAAACTTTCCAGGCCACTATCAAATAATAAAATAGCATCCGGATTAGCAGCTACCAGCGCTTCTGCTGTCAGTGGTTTGAAGTTTTCAAAATCATTGGTCGCATTTTGTCCACCAGCCAGTTCAATCATCGTTTTAGGTGCTGTATGTAAACCAGCTACCAGCATAGTACCTGTACCACGTGCATAGATAAAGAGAACTTTAGGGGCTTTGGCAGGTTTCCTTACCTTTGCCAATGGTTCGTCAATCTTTTTAATCAAGGCAGCAGCTTTCTGTTTCTGATTGAAATATTCAGCTACTCCCTGAATCAGTTTTTTGGCTCCATCAATTGAGTAGTCATATTCAAATAGAATCGTTTTTATTCCTGCAGACTGAAACTGTCCAACCAGTTCGGGCTTAATATCAATCGGTTTTCCATCCTTATCTTTGATCCCAACGATTAATGTAGGTTGCAAAGCCAGTACAGCTTCAGCTCCAATAGTACGGTTATGACCAACTTTTGGCTTTTTCTGCATTTCCGCAGGATAGTTACTGGTGATGTCTGTTCCTACAATCTGATTTTGCAGTCCCAGTTCACATAAAATCTCTGTCACAGCACCATTCAAGGATACTATTTTCTGTTGTGCCCATGTTGCAGAGCCCATAAACAGGGTTGCAACTACCAGCAAACATTGAACTATTTTTTTCATATAGTGTAAATGGGAAATGTTGATTCTTTCAGGCTTTAAGACCTATTATCAGTGCCAGATCTTTTATAAACCAATTCGGATGTATAAAAGAAAAACAGGTATAATCTCATTGAGTTTAACTTGTTTACTAGCTTTTGATATGAAGAAAACCTATATCTATTAACCAAACAATGTTATATTTTTAGACTACTCTCCTGAGAAATGCTATATCAGGAAAGTAGTTATCAGTAGCTTATTCGAGTGTCTTAGTACCATCAGGCTGATATATATAGCGGAATGTATAGAATCCTGTTTCCTCTGTTTTAGTAGCATCAGGAGATGCAGGTGCTCCTTTATAAAAACTTAGAATCTCTACCTTAGCATATTTACCGTCAGCAGTTCTAATGACAAGTACTTTTCCTGGTAATGGTGTTATAATATGAGTTTCTCCATTATAGTTATACCAACCTTTATCAGACAATTTTGTAAGTGCTAACCCGGATTGACTATCCTGTTTAAAAGTCATTGTATCAGACACAACAGTAATTTCATCAAAGACACCATTTTGCAAACTAAGAGCTGCATTTCCCGGCCCACTTATTCCGGAATTAAAAATGACTTTAGTTGACATGAAAGCAATATCCCATTTATTAGTAGCCGAGTCTGCCCGAGAAATAGTATCTCCTTTTGAAAAACTGAAGAAAGTATAAAGTTTTGCAGATGTTGCATTCAGATCTTTGAAAGTGGTTGCTTCCAGAGGTGCTGCGGGTGTTGGATCATCATCGTCATTGTTACAGGAAGAGAAAATAAGAGAAAAGCTTACCAGTAAAAGAAGAGATGATGCAACAATTGGATTTTTCATAAAGTAAACGAGGTTTGTATGATAAATTATAAATTACTTCAGTGCTTTAGAGTTATGCAGATAGTGTCTGTTTTTGAAGCATCAGCCAGTTTTCAGCCTCAGTCACTGTCTTGAAAAAAGTAGTCTGGCAACCCGAAAATTTCTTTATCAGCTTTTGCTGAAAATGTTTTGCATACCCAAGATTTTCTGTTGTCTCTGCGACTACAGCTAGTCCAAAGCAGTTAACATGTGCAGGTAATGCATGTGTTTTGAACCATCCATCTTGGATTTGTAGGGCCAGTCTATCGTGTTTCAGATACTGTTCAGTATAATGAAACAATAATCCAAAAGGCTGTCTCTTGTCAATTAGCATCTGTGATACAGACAGATACCCTTCTGTATCCAGCACTGTTATATTTTTGCCAAATTCAATTTGAGTAATGGCAGTCTGGTCATCTTTTGTAATTAAAACCATCTGTATTCGCTGGTTTCGTTTGTTGATTAAATAGTTTATTGGTTCTTCGCTAGTACGAATTGCAAACTTGCGTACACAATCCTTCCAGGAATCGTTGTAATTTGTGCTGTATTCTGAAAATTGAACAGGTTATCAATACCTGCCTGTACAGTCATCATCTTTCGGAATGTTTTAGCCATAGCAATATTCCAGAGCATGTATCCTTTTACATACTCATCACCCTCATTCAAGGCTCCATTGCCATCTGTATCAGTTAAGCCATATTTACCACGATAAATCCCCCGCAGACTACCAGAAATACCAGTTTTAGAATCTTCATAGAAGAACTTAATATTGCCAGAGTGTCTTGATCGATTTAGAAGCCCACCATACTGATTTCTCTTCATTCGGGAAGTTTTCAGTGTTTTAGGATCACGGATATATATTTTGCCTTCAGCAATCTGATCCAGTACGTCTTGGTCATAGGCATACAAAAGCTGATAGCCTGCCGATACAGAAAGATGTTTATTCAACTGGTACGTCCAATCCGTTTCAATGCCTTGCATGACAGCACGGGATATATTCTGATAGCCATAGATGTATTGTCCATTTGTTTTTTCAGCAAGAGGACGGGTATTTATCAGATTCTGGATGTTATTCCGGAAAAAGTTTATGTTCCCCATTACACGTGGGATTGGAGTAATTTTAAATCCGGCATTATACGCCACAGATCGTTCAGCCTTGAGTCGGCCTGTCTGGTTTAGCAATGTTGAATCTACCAGGTAGCGTGCGATTTGCCCCAGTGCCTCATAGGTATCAATACCCGCTTTCTGCTCTTCAATCCCGAATACGGAATACCCGACTGTTGAATTAGTAAAGTTGAGATATACCTGTCTGAAATCAGGAGCCTTAAAACCTGTACCCAATGAGGCACGGAAGGCTAACCAGGGAAGTATTTCATATTGACCAGATAATTTTGGACTTATCTGTCCACCATATAAGCTATGATGATCAAAACGTCCACCTGCAATTAAAGTCAGATCTTTATTAGCTAGCCATTCATACTGAAATAACCCATATACAGTTGAAAAATGCTTTTTGCTTGTATAACGGGTAGCATAAACAGATTCACTGGTACCACCACCACCAAAAGTAATTGTATGTTTCTTTACAGGAGAAAACTCAGCGATTACTTCTGGTCGTAAGAATGTTTGTGTAAAGAAAGTTTCGTCATATACAGAATTATCTTTTTCATAGCTGAGTAGCGAAGATGTGTGGTAGCGGGAAGCATACAAACGGAAGTTTGTCTTAAACTGAGGTGCAAACTTTACTATCAGTGTAGGATTAATATTCCAATCTGTCACTTTGCCTGTACCGCTAATTGTATCTGAGGCTCCCTCTAAAGAAACAACAGAAGCAGATGTTTGAGACTCTGTAAAATATCGGCCAGAAAGTGAAAGTTTTACTCTACTAGAAAAATCATAAGTCAGCTTGGTGTTATAGGTATAGTTAGTAAAAGGATCTACAGTATTGCCATACTCAGCAGGTGTGAAGTCATATCCACCTGTATGATACCGATTAACAAAAGCATATACACCCAGTTTTCTATACTTATAGGAGAAATCACCTGTAATATCAATTGTTTCGTTGGTTCCATACCGACCTTTTAACGAACCTTTTAGCCCTTCAGGTTTCTCTGTAATTATATTGATAACCCCAGCCAATGCTTCACTACCATACAAACTGGAAGCAGGACCTTTTACAATTTCAATTTGTTTGATATTACCAACTGTTACTCTGGACAATTCTAATGTACCGGAAGTACGTCCTATTAATGGTTCCCCATCGACTAATATCAATGTATAGTCAGGATCAAAACCTTGAATCTGAATTCCATTGCCATGATTTGTAACAGGCATAAGACCTGTTTGCTCCTGTAATACATCATTCAATCTCAAAGATCCCATTTTCTGAATCTGCTTACCAGATACTACTATCACTGGCATAGGAAGTGCACCCAGTTGACGTTCACTTCGTGTAGCCGTTACCACAACTTCCTGAAGCTGCTGTATACTATCCATCTTACTTACTTTCTTTCCTTCAGTTGCTTTTTGTGACTGAGCCCAAGAAGTATAAACGGATAATAAACTTCCAAAGAACAGTAAACAGAGTCGTGGGCGTTTCATAAGCTTATTTAGACTAATTCCAAACATCACAAACTTAGAGAGGCACTCGCACATGCGCAAGTTATTTTTAATTATTCTAAATAAAAGATACTTATTTGGAATTTGGCTCATCACCTCAAGTGAGTACCAATGCTGATAAACAGCAACTTTACTTTTGATGACCTATAATGGGGAAATGAGTTAGTCCACTTTGAGGAGTTCCTTCCAGATGAAGGAGAGTTATAGAAGGCCTGAAAATATAAAAAGTATTTGCAGACACGCCTATTTGAGCTATAGGACTGTTGAGATATTATATAACTAAATAAGAGGAGAAGCACAAAAGCAATAAAGTAACTCACCAGAGACTATTTGCTATAAAAAATAGTCTCTGGTATATGGTGCTCATCAGGAAATAAAAAGAATATAATAAGAGAATATATCTGTAATCAAACTATCTTTATAATGCTGTAATTACAGATATATTGTTTAGTAGGCACCCATGTATTTACGCGTTCCCCATTCAATAGTAGCGAGTAACACTAATACAAAAAATAACCACTTCAGATTAATCATTTCCAATGTTTCTTCTCTGCTTTGAACACGTTCTGGAGGAGGAGCAGTAGTCAATTGCTGCACCAGTTGGTTAATCTGGTTAGCCTGATAAAATTGTCCTTTGGTTTGTGATGCCAGCTTACGTAATAAACCATGATCAGCAGTGGTGTTCAATGCTTCAAGTTGTTGATCCTTTACTACAAATTCGCCACTCACCTGCTCGTTCTTACCTTTCAGAGTAGTGGAAGCTTTGTATTGGTACACGCCTTTGGGCAAACTACTTAACTCAAACCGGGAATTTCCTTCTGCAGTAGTAAACGAATAGGATGATACTTTGTCTTCAGCGTTTGTAAGTTGAAGATCTATTTTCTGTCCATAGATTTTCTCATAAATATCATTGTAAACTTCTGCTTCAAAAACAACAGGATCGGTATCCAGAAATTCATCTGTAACCGGATATACACGTAATTTACGTTTATCGTCTTTTGAAGAAAGGTATTGTACGGTCTTACTAATCAGTTCATCAACAGAAACCTGATTTTCTGTAAGATTATATTCTTCCATGCGCCATTCCCATAATCCCTCTCCCAACATAACAGCTGTTTTTTGAGTTGAGTTAGTATTAACTATCCACAAAGGCTTATTAGTCACTACACTTCCCACTCGTTGATAGAGAATTACATCTGAATTGGGCATAAGATGGAAATCACCAAAGGGAACTGTGATAGGTGGCATCTTTTGTAATACAGCCGCATTACTTTCTTCAAATTTGAAAATAGAGAAGTTAGTATTAAATGAAGGGAATACCTGGTCGGTCTGAAAATTTCTGGCAACTACCTTGACCGCATTATTGATATTATTAAACTGCTGTATATTGATTTGGCTACCTAGAATATACCACACAGGGACTTTCTGATCCAGAAATTTTTTCACAATGTTTATTCCAGCACCCAGATTATCTGGTATCTGATGCAAAATCACAACGTCATAACGGGGTTCTTTTGGAGAGCCTTGCCCAGCAATAACAATATCCAGATCATAATTGTCATTCTTCTCAAGAGCAGATTTAATAGCTTTGATATCCGGATGCGGAGTTGCCGCAACAAGTAAGATTTTCTCTTTTCCATCGATTACTTCTATGTAAGCATCTCTGACATTGTTCTGCAAAGTAAATTCTCCCTGTAAAGGAGATATCTCTACTACAAAGTGTTGAATACCCTTTACGTTTGCTTCAGTGTAGAAAGTAATTTCCTGAATCTCTCTCTCTTTTGTAAAAGAAACCGTTTTCGTAGCCAGGGTTTTGTTGTTCTGTTTCAGATTAACATTTACTACCTTGCCAGCATATCCGTTACTGTGAATCTCTGCCACAATAGGAAATTTGTTTCCCAGATAGGTGATTTTATTAAAGTATAATACCTTGAGGTTTACATCTCTGCGAGGCACTGTATCTCCAACTGCAATGGGATAAATAGGAAAATTATAAGGTTGATACTCAGGTGAAATACCCTGATTATAAATACCATCTGAGAACAGGACAACTCCGGCTAAATTACGGTTTTCATAATTACTCTGAACGGTATTGAGCAACTGACTCAGATTAGTTGCTGCTTGTGTAAACTGGCCACTATTCAAAGAAGTAGCTTCTGTATTTTTATCCAGCATCTGAACTTCAACATCTACATTACTCTTTTGAAGCCTTCCCGCCAAGTCTTTGATTTGTTGTAACTGTTGATTTAAAGCAGTACTATCTCCTGTAAGCTTAATAGACTCTGAATTGTCAATGGCTATTACAATAGATGGCTTTTCATATATACGCATGAACTGCCGAACCAAAGGACCCATTAATAAAAAACATAAGACACTTACTACAACAAAGCGACAAACAGCCAATGCCCAGTTTAGTTGTGCTCCCCAGATAGGCTTTTTCTGATATAGAATAAATGCATAAATAGCACCTACAGCCAGACATACTATAATAAACCAGGGAGATGCGGAAGTTGTAATCTGAAAACGATCCAATGGCTCAAAATTTTAGAATTCACTGATAACAGGTAGTCTTTGTCAATTCTTTTTACACTTGTTTATTGCTTTACTACCCTTCAGATAAATGACATATTAGGAACTACCTTTTAAAACTACTAACTAATTCCTGATAAAATTATTTTCCTAGTCTAAAAAAATCAAAAAACTCTCATGCTCAAAGAAACTTTCTATAAACGGAAAGCAGAATATGTATCTTACCTTTATATCAAATTGATTGGATTTTGTCTTAATGCAAGATTCACGTTCCAAAACTAATCCTATTGGTTGTGACACATTATGAAATAGTCGAAAGTATCTCATTTGTCAACTAATACTATAATGTTCTTAATAGGAATAGATTTTTTGAAAATCCTTTTTTATTTGACTATAGGCAATTCTTCTATCTGTCAATAAGATAGAATCTTTCACACAAAAAAAGTATGCAAGCATACCAATTATTTAAAAAAAGTACTACTTTTGTCTGGAATAATGATAGAATACATATACTAGTAAGACACTACACGGATATGGAATTAATTAACTTAGCCGATAAAAATAAAAAACCCTCTAAACTTTTAAAGTTAGAGGGTTGGAGTGGTGATGGACGGAATCGAACCGCCGACACAAGGATTTTCAGTCCTTTGCTCTACCAACTGAGCTACATCACCGCCGAATGAGGATGCAAAAGTAGAGGATATTTTTTCAGATGCAAAACTTTTGTAAATAAATTTTATATTTTTTTTCAGGAAAAAGTACAAAAATCTGACTATCAACAACTTATTTATTTATAATTTTTATGATCGAACAGATTATTTTCATCATATGCTTGGCAGCTGTAGGATACATTGCCTACAAACGCATCAGAAGGATTATCCAGAACATTCGATTGGGTAAAGATGAAGTCATCAAAGACAATCCATCTCAACGCTGGCAAAATACACTTCTTATTGCCTTTGGTCAAAAGAAAATGTTTGACCGCCCACTAGTAGGATTAATGCACTTTGTGATTTATGTAGGATTTCTAATCATTAATATTGAAGTACTGGAAATAATCATAGATGGTATTGCAGGTACACACAGGCTTTTCGCACCTATCCTGGGAGGATTTTATACATTTCTAATTAACTTCTTTGAGTTCTTAGCGGTGGGAGTAATTGTAGTCTGTGCTATTTTTCTGATAAGACGGAATATACTACGTGTCAAACGTCTTCATGCACGGGAACTGACCAAATGGCCTCTTACAGATGCCAATCTGATTCTGACATTTGAAATTCTGCTTATGTTGGCATTTCTTACCTGGAATGCATCAGATACTGTATTACGTGAAAGAGGAGTAGAACATTACAATATTGCAGGGATAGGTTCTTTCTGGTTTAGTGGCATTCTATCCAGCCTTTTTGAAGGTTGGGATACAACATCGTTAGTCGTGTATGAACGATTTGCCTGGTGGTTCCATATTCTGGGTATTCTGGGTTTTGGTATTTATGTTACCTATTCCAAGCATCTACATATTGCAATGGCATTTCCCAACACCTATTTTGCCCGCCTCCTTCCCAAAGGAGAAATGCGCAACATGCCTGTTGTAACCAAAGAAGTTCGTCTGATGCTGGGCTTACCAGAAACAACCAATGGTAGCACTGACACCTCGGTAAGTACAGAATCTGCTGATGCAACTCCTGGTCGCTTTGGAGCCAAAGACATCAATGATCTTTCATGGAAAAATCTGATGGATGCATATAGTTGCACAGAATGTGGCCGTTGTACTTCCGAATGTCCAGCTAATATTACGGGTAAGCTTTTGTCCCCACGTAAAATCATGATGGATACCCGGGATCGTATGGAAGAGGTTGGACAACAAATAGAATCGGGTAAAGAGGCTTTTACAGATGGAAAATCTTTGCTGGATAACTACATAACACGTGAAGAACTTTTGGCCTGTACCACCTGTAATGCCTGTGTGGAAGTATGTCCAGTAAGTATTAGTCCACTAGATATCATCCTTGAGTTACGTCGCTATATGATTATGGAAGAGTCTTCCGCTCCAGGTTCATGGAATGCTATGTTTTCAAATGAAGAGAATAATATGGCTCCCTGGAAATTCTCTCCATCAGATAGATTTAATTGGGCAGACCAACTCAAATCAGGTCAATAAAATAACAATTCAGTGTGTATGATTGCTTACATATATTGTGAACAAAACATTCTACTATAGATATGAGTGAAACCATAAATTTTCAAGTTCCTACCATGGCTGAGTTGATGGCCCGCGGAGAAGAACCCGAAGTTCTTTTCTGGGTAGGTTGTGCCGGTTCTTTTGATGATCGGTACAAAAAAGTAACGATTGCCTTTACCAAAATCTTAAATAAACTAGGTATCCGTTTTGCGGTACTTGGTACAGAAGAAAGTTGTACAGGAGATCCTGCACGTCGGGCAGGGAATGAATTCCTCTTCCAGATGCTGGCCATACAAAATATAGAAGTCTTGAATGGTTATAATATTAAGAAAATCGTAACAGCATGTCCCCACTGTTTCAATACGTTGAAAAATGATTACCCTGCTTTAGGGGGAAATTATGAAGTACTTCATCATTCCCAATTTTTACAACAATTAATCAATGAAGGTAAAATAAAATTACAGGGAGGTGGGGAATTCAAAGGCAAACGTATTACCTACCACGATTCCTGCTATCTGGGACGTGCCAACGATGTATATGAAGCTCCACGAGAAGTATTGCAGGCTCTTGATGCAGAACTCATTGAGATGAAACGCAGTCGTCGACATGGACTGTGTTGTGGTGCAGGTGGTGGACAGATGTTTAAAGAAGCAGAACCTGGCAATAAGGAGGTTAATATTGAACGGATTGAAGAAGCTCTCAACACCAATCCGAATGTTGTAGCTGTTGCCTGCCCATTTTGTATGACGATGCTGGCAGATGGAATTAAAAACAAAGAGAAGGAAACTGAAGTTAAAGTATATGATCTGGCAGAACTAATTGATAGGTCATTATAAAGCCAACAATTTAATATCAACCAACAACTAAAAACCCCCTGGGAAGTAGAGTTTAACTCTCTTCTCAGGGTTTATTTTTGTAAGGATAAACAGCGCAAGAAGTATTTAACAAAAGTACCTATTCTATTCCTCTAAGCTATTTCTTTTAATCTCTTCTTTTTAAGAATCAATACAACCAAAACTATGATCCACAATACTACAATGCCATAACCAATCAGTGAAGCTGTACTATGCATATGTTTCTCCCAGTCCGTTGTAGCAGAGTGAATCGGTTTCAAAGTCCATAAACTTTGCTTTTTCCCTACTAAAATCTGCCCTATATTTACTGCAAAATGAATCCCAGTTGATACAGCAATCCCCCGGGACAGTACAGCTGAAAGACCAAATACCAATGACCAAAGTGAGGTACCCACCATTGCATCCACAATACTCCATCCATACAACAAATGATAGAGACCAAAAACAAATGCGATGATCAATTGAGTAGTCCATATTCCAAAGTAAGGTTGTAGTGTTTTTAGGGAATACAACCTAAAGACAACTTCTTCAGCAAACACCATAGGTATAAGGCTTATTGCTGACACAATAAACAATTCCATATTGGCTGTATCTACAGATATCAATTGTACAGGTTCTGTTAGCAAAAAAATCGCTATTACCACAGGCATCACCAACAACCCCAAAAAGAAACCTAGTAGAAATCGGGGAATAGTACCTGATTGATACTGAAATCCCATACTTTGAAATGACTGATTATCTTTTCTTATAAACCATAGCGTAATCAGTGTACTTCCCAGACATCCAAATAAACCAAATCCATAACGACTTATAGGTAGAGGAAACAAAGAAGCAAGGAATCCACTACCTAATAAAATAAGTTCAACTACTATCCAATACAGAAAAACCTTGAAAAAGGCCATCAGAGGAGCCGGCTTATTAAATATCGTCCAGCGTTGCAGTAAAGATGAATTTGTCATAGTAATTTAATGAGTTGTCAAATTAATAAATCCGGGTAACAGCTGCCCCAGCGAAACAAATCTATCCTTACTACCCTCCAAATAAAACGCCATTGACAAATGGCGTACAAAAGACGTATATTGTCATCATCTTTACTACCTAAACTATGGATACTACAGCCAAGGAAACAATCGCCCAAAAGGTAAGAGACGGACGTCAGGCAAAAGGCTATACCCAACAAGAACTTTCCAACCTTACAGGTATCAGTCTGCGGTCTATTCAGCGAATCGAAAGTGCGGATGTACTCCCCAGAGCCTATACAGTAAAAGTTCTTTCTGAACAATTAAACTTTATATGGGATTTTGCTCAAGCAGAAGAAGGGTCCTCTCAGGAATCTTCACATAATCCAGCAAAAGAGCCTACCTTCATAGCCTTACCAACAAGGCTCAATTATGCCCAGAAAATTATTTTGACCTTTAGCAGTGGTATTATTCTACTACTGTTGGCAGCAGCTTTCTTGGCACAATCTGCCCGATTTCCAGAAACAGAGTTTGAACTGTTCTTATTTATTGCAGGAATGTTAGGAATTTATACCATGGTACTTTTAAGAATATGGAAGTAAATTCTTATTCTACACTTAGTTCTCGGGCTGCCTTCCAGTCAGAACTCTGATAAAGTTGTTCAGGAACTTGAGCCAATATTGATGGATGTACCTGTTCTCCTAATCCATAAAATTGCTGAAAATTCATAATCAATGGTCGCCATTTATCTGGGTCAACACGATCAGGATTGTCTTTCATCTGAATCGACTCCTCCAGATATACTCGAACTACTTTCAGCTCTATGCTTACAATCTTTCCACGTTGTGTAGAGCTTTCTTCGGCAATGGGATGAGTAGCTACTAATTGCGCTTCCATTTGTACCGGACACTCCAATACTCTTGGAGCGACTACAATCTCAGAATCAACAGCTGAAAGTCCTGCAATGTCAAATTTATCAGGTTCAAACCGATACCCTTTTGCTAGTTTGCCTTCGGGAACAGGCTTTGACCCGGTAGTCAAAGCCAGACGGTTTACAGCCGCAACTTCATTCACAGAAGGTAGGTTCAAAACACATTCTCCAGTACGTAGAAGATTTTCAGTGGTTTTGGATAAAGCAGATATGCCAATCATACAGCGCCAGCCTAACCAAAAGCTGAAGATATAGGTGCCAGATTATAGGAATTGTTTTCATTCAACGTACTGATAAGTACTACAGGTGTACCAAAATACAAAATAGAGGGATTACTGATCTGATGCATAGGGTTGACTTGAAAAATGAACGAGCCAAAACTCAGACATCTTTCCTTAGATAAAAACCCATTTCTTGCGATCTTTAATTATGCCTGTGGCTAATCGGTGATACAGATAGTAGAGTATCAGACAATGGATGTCTGTTTAGTAATGAAGTTTTTTTCAGGTGAACTCAATGAATCACTCATTTGCTGATCATTCTGAATGCAATGGGAACACTTTCCGGATTTTTCTCATTCTATAGAAAAATCAATATATTAGCAAAAAAGTAAAAGTCTTATGTTTATAGAATTCAATCAGATGCCTGACACTTCCCGTGTATGGGTATATCAAGCAGGTCGTCCGTTTACAAGTGACGAAGAGAGAAATATAGTGGCTGATACACAAAACTTTCTGGTATCCTGGACTGTACACAACCAGACATTAAAAGCATCTTGTCAGATTGCTCACCATCAGTTTCTGATTCTGGCTGTTGATGAAGAATACAATGCAGCCAGTGGATGTTCTATTGATAAATCTGTTCGGTTCATGCAGGAGATGGAACAACAATATCATATCTCCTTCTTTGATCGTACACAACAGGCATTTTTAATAAATGACACAGTGCAGTTGATTGCACTAAAGGACATAAAACAAGCTGTAGAATCTGAACAAATTACGTCTGATACACCAGCATTCAACAATCTGGTAAATACCATTGATCAACTACAAACAGAATGGTTAAAACCAGCGGGCAATACCTGGCTTTCCCGTTATTTTAAGCCGAAAACGGTATCAGCATAAATAGGCTTCTGGAAATCCTGTTTGTAAGGACTTCCAGAAATCTTATATTGTCTAAGAGAAGAATGGCGAAGCAATAATTTAAAAATCAGCTTCATATAATTTACAATCTAATTCGTCGTTTTTCAGGTATAAACCCTATTTTTCGGAAAAAAATTACTAGTGCGCTATGCTACGCAAATCTATACCTATATTTTTTGTCTTTGGAATACTGTTACTGGCCAGTTGTAATTCGGCGTCCCGACTTTACAAAAAAGGAGTACAACAGATGAGAGCCGGCAAATATCAACCTGCCATTGACAACTTCACAAAAGCCAAAGCGAAAAATGCTTCATTCAAACCACTGGAAATAAATACTTCCATTGCGTCCGCTTATTGGTACTCCAATAGAATCAAAGAAGCTGAACCTTTTTACAAAGATGCTATCGCCGCTGGCAACAAGGATGATACTGTTAAGTATTATTATGCCTATGCATTAAAGGCAAATGGAAAATACAAAGAAGCTCAGGCTGCCTTCGAAGATTATATGAAAACAGCTAAAAGTTTGAGACTTCGTGCCTTAGCGAAAAAAGAAATTGAAAACCTTCCGGAGATAGAAAAAACTGCTTCCCAAAAAACATTCTATGAAATTCAGAATGTACAGGCGCTAAATACCACTGCCTCAGAATTCTCACCTGTATTACAAGGAGAAAATATCATTTTCACAGCATCCCGTAAGGAAAAGGCCTATGAAGCCAATGGTCTGGGTATGGTTGGCCTGTATAAATCCAAGTTAGCAGATTCTACTTCATTACAAAAACCTGAACTATTTAGCGATAAAATCTATGATGCCAATGTAAACGAAGGTACACCAACCTTCTCCAAAGATGGCAAAATGATGATCTTCGCCAGAGGCAATCTGGGTGGCAGGACCCGTGGACGGAAGGATATGGACTTATATATATCCTACTTTCGTGATAATAAATGGACTGACCCTGAACTTATGCCAATTAGTCATCCGGATGCATGGGATGCACAACCAACCTTGTCTACTGATGGCAAAACATTATACTTTGCCTCTAATCGTAGTGGAGGTTTAGGTGGTGTTGATTTGTGGCGGGCAACAGCTGATGCTAGTGGGCGCTTCGGCAAACCAACCAATATGGGAACCAAGATTAATACGCCAGGCAACGATATGTTTCCTTATGTATCAGATGATGGCAAGTTATATTTCTCTTCAGACGGACATCCTGGTCTGGGTCGACTGGATATGTTTGTAGCCATTCGTAAAGCTGGAGAGATTACCCTTTCCAATATGGGTGTACCCATGAACTCTACCGGCGATGATTTTGGTATCATCTTTAAAACTCCAACTACCGGATACTTTTCATCTGACCGTGAAGGTGGTAAAGGCGATGATGACATCTATTACTTTGAAGACAAAAATCCTGGTTACAAAATTGTTAATTACTTCCTGGCTGGCACGACAATCACTAAAGGACCAACGGGTGATGTTGTGTTGGGAAACACCAAAATTCAGTTCATGGAAGGAGATAAGCAGATTGGTGAAATGACCACAAAAGACGATGGAACATTTAAGTTTCCGGTACAGGAAGGCAAAAATTATATGATAATAGCTGCTAAGCCAGATTATCTAACCAATCGTGAGCCATTCTCTATGTCAGGTCGTACCATTCCTCAGGAGATGCTGATAAAACCTGTTACAGATACTACTTTCTATGTAAAAGTGCCTCTTAACCGTGAAGAAAAAGGAGTTACACTGGTATTGAATATCTATTACGATCTGGATAAAGATGCAATTCGCCCAGATGCAGCAATTGAATTGGACAAAGTCGTGCAGTTTCTCAATGACAACCCTCGCATCTCTGTAGAACTAGGTTCACACACCGATGCCCGTGCATCAGATGATTATAACCTGGCACTCTCACAACGTCGTGCAAACTCAGCTGTACAATATCTGATCTCCAAAGGAATTGCTGTTAATCGGATTGCAGCTAAAGGATATGGAGAAACAGCATTGCTAATCAAAGAAGCAGAAACAGAAGAAGAACATCAGCAAAACCGTCGTACAGAGATTCGCGTTACAGGCGTTAATAAATAATAAATCAAACTATACCCTGAATACAAAACCCTGCTTGCAGCAGGGTTTTGTATTTCTATCTCCCCTATCCCTCAACTATCAAACTCTTTGCTGTGAACATAATCCTATAAGCTATTTATCATAGGAAATAATGACTTCTCTCATCCTTTGTCAGATGCCTCACTTGTACCTTTGATTATCTTTAATCTATAGTACTATGATTGGCTCTGACATAGGTTCTCTCATTCAAAAATACGACATTCCTTGTCCCCGATATACCAGCTATCCCACTGTACCTCACTGGAAAGATACACCTTCCGGTACGGATTGGGAAGAGTCAGTACGACAGGCATTTGATCGTAGCTATTCCAAAGGTATCAGTCTTTATATGCATCTCCCCTATTGTGAAAAGCTATGTACGTATTGTGGATGCAATAAACGTATCACAGCCAATCATGCGGTCGAAAAACCATATATCGATACATTACTAAAAGAATGGCAACTATACCATACATTATTTGGCAGACAGCCTATAGTAAGTGAAATACATCTCGGCGGAGGCACACCAACGTTTTTCTCTGCCTCTCATCTGCAATACCTGATCGAAAATATACTAAGTACTTCCTATATCTCTTCTCATCCGGAATTCAGTCTGGAAGTCCACCCCAATTATACAAAGAAAGAACAACTACAAACTCTTTATCACTTAGGCTTTCGTAGATTGAGCGTAGGAATTCAGGATTTTGATGAAAAAGTACAGTATATCATCAATCGTCCTCAGACGTTTGAGCAAACCAAACGTGTATTTGAAGATGCCAGACAAATAGGATATACAGCAATCAATGCGGATATTATTTATGGACTGCCTCTTCAAACTATAGACAGTATCCGTATGACCATTGATCGGGTACAGGAGTTGCGTCCGGAACGTATTGCCTTTTATAGTTATGCACATGTTCCCTGGAAAAGTCCGGCACAACGTCGTTATACAGAAGCAGATCTGCCTCAAGCTGATCAGAAACGTGCTTTGTATGAATTAGGCAGAGAATTGTTACTACAAGCTGGTTATCACGAAATCGGCATGGACCATTTTGCTCTTCCTGCTGATGAATTGTACAAAGCACACCAACAAGGAACTTTGCATCGCAACTTTATGGGTTATACAACTCAGTCAACGGAATTGCTCATAGGTTTAGGAGCCTCAAGTATTTCTGATACATGGAATGCTTTTGCACAAAATAACAAAGAGGTGGAAGCGTATATGCATGAAGTAGAGCAAGGTCAATTACCTATATCCAAAGGCCATATTCTTACTGAGGAAGATCTGGCAGTTCGAAAACAGATTCTGAATTTGATGTGCAAGCATACTACCTCCTGGACAGGTGAAGCACCTCATTACCTGAAAGATGCGCTTATACGTCTCAAAGTACTTGAAGACGATGGACTGGTAGAGCTAGATTCACATCACATACAGGTTACTCAAACAGGTAAGCTATTTATACGAAATATTGCCATGCAACTGGATGAACATTACTGGCAAAGCCAATCTACTCAACGTACCTTCAGCAAAGCCATTTAAAAATCATCCACAAGGGATAACAGAAGTTTATGTATTTGATATATACATAAACTTCTGTTTTTTTATTACTTTTTTTAGACACTTATCTCTCTCAAATACAAATACTTATCAACGAAATAAAATTTGATAGGCAATTTCACTTTTGACTTCAATAAAAAAAAATTTTTTCTTTGCAGCCCAATAAGTACTATCCATCCACTTACTTAGCTCCAGAGCACTTTTAACAAATCAAACAGTACTCCCTGTCTGATTTACTGCAAGTACATCACAAGAACAATCTTTACAAATCCATTTCCGTCTTAGCCTCTGTATCTGCAGTATAATTATAGTAACCATCGTCCATACAAAATCATGAAAAAAAGTTTATTTCTAACCATTTTCCTTTGTTTCCTCACTCTTTACACCAACGCGCAAACAAAATCTATCTTTAAAGATGCAGTTTCCCGAAAAGGAAGAATCTTTGGCTACTGGGGCTGGAACTGGGCTGCTTATACAAAAAGCAATATCCACTTTAGTGGTTCTGGCTATAACTTCACACTAGATAAGGTGGTAGCTCATGACCGCCCTACACCTTTTGATCTGAAAGAGTACTTTGACCCAGCCTCATTTACAGTTCCTCAATATGATTACCGCATTGGTTATTTCATATCCAATCAGTGGAGTATATCTGTAGGTTTTGATCATATGAAATACGTTATGGATCAGGACCAGATCGTAAATATTACAGGATCTATTGCAGGTCAGGACCCTAAATTTAATGGAACCTATACGGATCAACCGATTAAGTTGACCGACGACTTTCTGACATTTGAACACACAGACGGACTGAACTACATTAATGCAGAACTCAGCCACTATCGCAGGTTGAGTGCATCTAAAAATGGTAAAGTATCTATTGATCTGGTAAATGGCTTAGGAGTTGGAATGATGATTCCTAAAACGAATGTAAAATTGTTCAATTATGATCGTAATGACCAGTGGCACGTTTCGGGATTCGGAGTATCTACTAATCTGGGACTGAGCTTCAACTTTCATGGAGTCTTTATAATGCCACAGCTTAAAGGAGGATTGATTAGTATGCCTAATGTGATCACTACAGCCAATCACAGAGTGGATAAAGCAGGTCATCACTTCTTCTTTCTCGAGAAATCGATATTATTTGGATTTGCAATTCCTCTCAAATCTATTCTTCAGAAAAGCTAAGAACCGACATACTAGTCTTATTCAATAGAAAAAAGGTGAGAATCGTAGCGATTATCACCTTTTTTAGTTTCCATCTTTCCACTTTTTTTATTTTCTACATTTTTTTTCAAAAAAAACTTATCTCTTGAGTCATTAAATTATCCTGCACTTTTTGGACTCATAAATATAACTATACAAATAAAGCAAGCCTGACAAAAACTAATTTTAATACCATCACCAAATTAGATTAATACAATAAATGCCGGCCAACTTGTATTCTCCCAACAAAACCATTGTAAAAAATCAGGCATTCCCATACAATCTAACAAATCAAAAAACGTTTAAAAAGAGCAAAATAAAGCATATAATATCTACACTACATTAGAATAATACAATAAACAAAGGCTTTACAACTTAAAATAATCTTACATCTATTTTGAAATCAGCCAAACACATTATAATTTTGCATTATCAAAACAAGAAAATAAAAATTGAACTTTTTCAATTAAGCACTAGTTAAACAATTAGAAATATTAATTCATTTATCACAATAACTTTATTACAATTATGGAAGCTGTTTTAACCGTATTATTCTTGCTGGTATCTGTAGTAGCTATTGACGCCATCACATACAAGGCTATCGATTTTAAGCTGATTCTGGATGCCACTAAGAAAGCTTTGAAAAGCAAATTTTATACACAAAAAAGCCACGCATAAGCCACGTGGCTTTTTTGTGTGCTACAGTAATAGCATTTCTCCCCTTATCAGATAGTCTACTTCATCTATCTAATCTACGATTACTTTTTACTAATTTCCCCTCCCCTCTCTGCTAAAAATGCTGTGACTGCCATCAGCAGTCAACACTATTTTCTATCATATACTAAATCAAAAAGTCAGATCTTGTAATCGGATAATGCATTCCTACTAGTACCAGCTATTGCCATCACAAGCCATCATGCCGAATACCTGTTGGAAGGTAAGGATTTCATATCTCCATCATAAATTTACGAAATATCGTCATTATAGAATTAACCTTCCAACAGTAAACAGCTGATTAACAACTCACTAAACCAATGGCATTCAAATTGAGAAAAGGATAGACAGATTTAACCCAAACCTCTTTTCATACTCACATGGAAGCAACAATTGGAATTAAAGCCGACTATCAGGCAGAAGTAGCTCATTCACTGGCTAAGATCCTGGCAGATGAATATGTATTGTATACCAAAACACGTAAAGCCCATTGGTGTGTTACAGGTCCTGACTTTCACAGCAAACACCTGTTCTTTGAGACTCAATACACACAGCTGGACGAGATTATTGACCAGGTAGCAGAACGTATTCGGACACTGGGTCACTTTCCACCTGCCACGTTAAAAGAATTTCTTCAGCTTACTCATTTAACAGAACAGTCTCGTGAGAAAAATGATAGTCTTGGGTATATCCGCGAACTTCTGGCAGATCATGAAAGTATCCTCATGCATCTGAGAGGTAATATTAATAGTTATGCCAACACACTGCGTGATGTAGGTAGCAGTGATTACATTACAGGTCTATTGGAAACCCATGAGAAGATGGCCTGGATGCTCAGAGCTCATCTTGAGTAATCTCAGAATCTATACTATAGGTTTACGTACCCTGTTGCTAGCCCGTGACAGGGTATTTTGATACCATTATCTCTGTCGCTATTTTAGATACTATTGCTAATAATCCAAAACTCGTAGTACTTTGTAGCAATACATGTATATAACAGGATGACATATCCAGGCTCATTTCCATATTATAGAATAGTTTTGCTGATAGTCATCCTGTTAGTGACATGTAAATTTACGGCCTACACTCAGATACCTGAAAATAGTACAGACATACAAGCAAAGTTAGCCCAAAGTAGTACCAGTACAGAACAAGCTGATTTGCTGCTTGCACTGAGTTTGCACTACCTCCATAGGCCAGGAGAGCTACCAATAGATATTGATAGTGCTCAACTCTTACTGAAACAAGCTAGTATAGTAAGTAATAAACTCAACTATATACAGGGTAAAGGTACTGTCCTATGGCTACAAGGAGAAATCTTTCATGAACAAAAACAACTGGATAAGGCAAGAAAGAAAGCCCAGGAGGCACTACTATATTCGCAAAAAAATCACCTAAAGGAGCAGGAAGCAGACTCTTATATGTCCTTAGCTTCTTTTTACACTATTGAAGGAGAAGACCTTCTGAAAAAAATCAACTATTATCGTAGCAGTATCTTACTATTGGAATCAACTCAACTAAGATTAAAGACTGCAAAAGCACTGGAATATCTTGGGGACCTCTACAATGTGAAGGAAGATTTTGACTCTTCATTGTTTTATCTACATAAAGCCCTTGCTACTTTTAAAGCAATCGAACACAAGAAGATTCAGGGATTATATAGCTTACTGGGTTATGTATATGGTCACAAGGGCAATCATGTACTTTCATTAAAATATGGATTGATGGCCTTAAAAGCAGCTGAAAATAATCATGATACCAGTCCCCAACTTTTCACTATTTATCATCGTATTGCACTGTCATATTATATACTACATAACAATGAATCTGCATACACTTTCTTTGAGAAAGCAGTAGATGTTGCTACCAGATATAAGGATACAGCTGCAATTACACAAATTAAAATTAATGAAATCACCTTTTTACGAAGAATCAAGAAGACTAAAGAGTCACTAACCATACTGCATAAACTAGTAACAGATTATCCCCCTAAAGAATCCTCCGTAAAAATAGCAGCATATTATACATTTGCTCAACTCTATCTGGATGAGCAAAAGCCAGCAGAAGCGGAAAAATACATAAATCAATTACTTGCTTACAGAAAGATGATGCCTGATCTGGGAACTGCGGGTCCGTTCATCTATAAAGCAACCATCCGATTTTATTTTGAAGCAGCTCAATACGAAAAGACCTATGAATATCTCAATGCCTATCATGCCTTCCTGGAAGCAAGAGAAAGTAATAAGGAACTGATGGCAGATAAAGAGTTATATTGGGCAAAAACTGATTCATCAACAGGAAAATACCTATCTGCACTCAGACATTTTCAATTATACAAAACACTTACCGATTCTATCCATAGCGAGGAGAAAGAAAAACAATTGGCCGCATTACAACTACAATACGACCTGGACAATAAAGAAAAAGACATACAATTACTCAGAAAAGAAGGAATTATTCAGAATGCTACCCTACAAAAGGAGAAGGTAACCAAAAACATCGTTATTGGAGGTTCTGTCATGCTTTTGCTGCTGCTGGGATTGAGTTACAACCGTTATCGGCTCAAACAACACAGCAATCTTCAACTACAAATCAAACAGGCAGAGATTAATGAACAGAATGAGCTTTTGAAAAAACTACTATCAGAAAAAGAATGGTTGCTCAAAGAAATCCATCACCGGGTTAAAAATAATCTCCAGATTGTAATTAGCCTGCTAAATACGCAATCGGCCTATCTCAATAATGAAGATGCCCTTCAAGCTATTCGCAATAGTCAGCACCGTATGTATGCCATGTCTCTTATTCATCAGAAGCTATATCAGTCCGAAAATATGGCTTCTATAGATATGCACTGGTATATACAGGAATTAGTGTTATACATGCAGGAATGTTTCAGTATCCATAGCAGGATTCATTTTATACTGGACACTGACCCCATTCAGATAGATGTAGTACAAGCTGTGCCATTAGGGCTAATCGTAAATGAAGCTGTAACTAATACTATTAAGTATGCATTTCCAGATCAGAAGCGTGGAGAGGTTCGAATTTCGCTTAAAACAACTAACCTGTCCCTTTGTCAGCTTACCATTAAAGACAATGGCATTGGACTTCCAGCCGGCCTCGATATAGAAAACACAGAATCTCTGGGCATGAGCCTTATGCGTGGACTAACTCAACAGCTGGGAGGAACATTTCAGGTAAATTCCCAAAACGGGGTAGCCTTACAAATCACTTTTGAAATCAATCGGGAACTGGGATATGGAGGGGAGCAGCCTATTTAATCAGTAAAATGAAGAAGAAAGAAAAGATATTAATTGTAGAGGATGAGTTTATTGTTGCTAATGATCTGCGTCTGATTCTCCAGAAAGCAGGATATGAAACCAGTGGAATTGCCTCATCTGTTGAACAGGCACATAAACTGATTGACCAGAAAAAACCGGATTGGGTATTATTGGATATTATATTGAAAGGTCAACTGACAGGCATTGACCTTGCCAGAGACCTGAAACAAAAAAATATTCCTTTTCTCTATATATCTGCCAATACCAACCAATCTATACTGGAAAAAGCAAAAGAAACGGAACCATATGGCTTTCTGGTAAAACCTTTTCGGGAACGGGACCTGCTGGTGATGCTGGAGATAGCACGCTATCGATACATTATAGAAACAGAACAGACAGCCTCTTCTCTCTCTGAAAATTTAGCTATTGAAGGCATTGTAGGGACTAGTCCATCCTTTACGAATACCCTTGAAAAAGTTAGAATAGTTGCTCCTACAGATACATCTGTACTCATTCTGGGCGAATCCGGAACAGGTAAGGAACGTATTGCACAGGCAATACATCAGAGATCGTCTCGCAGTTTGAAACCCATGATTACCATCAATTGCGGAGCATTACCCATATCATTAATAGAGAGCGAGTTATTCGGTCATGAGAAGGGAAGCTTTACAGGAGCTGTAAATCGCAGGATCGGTAAGTTTGAATTAGCGCATCAAAGTACATTATTTCTCGATGAAATAGGAGAACTACAACCGGAATGCCAGGTTAAGTTACTGCGTGTCTTACAGGAGAAGGAAATAGAGCGTATTGGAGGAGATGCTACGATCAAGGTAGATGTACGGATTATAGCGGCAACGAATCGTAATTTAGAGAAGGAAGTAGCAGAGGGCCGTTTTCGGTTGGATTTATATTATCGGTTGAATGTATTTCCGATTACTCTTCCGCCGCTGCGAGAAAGAAAAGAAGACATTGAAGCACTAGCTATTTATTTTCTCGAAAAATTCAGTGCAAAAACCGGGAAAAGAGTTGATACAATTTCCCCACAAGCAATGAATCAGCTAAAAAGTTATTCATGGCCTGGCAATATTCGTGAATTGGAACACCTGATGGAACGTAGTGTATTACTTGCCACTGGATCACGGATCGAAGAAATCCCTTTACCATCAGTCTCTTTTCTCCCATCACAGGAACAGCCTACTCACATAAAGACTATGGAGGAGATGGAACGGGACCATATTCTGAATGCACTAAAAATCTGCGGAGGAAAGGTATTTGGACCGGGAGGAGCTGCAGAAATATTAAATCTTCCGCCAGCAACATTATATTCCAAAATGAAAAAGTTAGGAATAAAACAGGGATATAAATAAAGTAAACTCAAGTTTCAAAGAAGCAATAAATAAAAGCGACAAAAAGAGAGATTTAATCGTGGCAGGTGGTGTAAGTGCATTAGTCCCCTCCTGCTGCGAGGCCAGTCTCTTCTCTCATCCATATCCTTTTAATTTTCAAGTCCTTAGCTTTTCATTTCTCACCCCCTTTTGTCCTCCTGAAAGTACCTCGTGGCAAGGCCGGCGGCCATTCCGATTGGAAAGTATTTTTTCACTCATAATCCAAACGCAACTCTATTTGTCAAGAGATCCTTTCAGGAGGACAGCGAGGAGGTGCGTTTCTTTCAGTGAGAGGTTTGCTAGGGTGTTTTTTATTTATAGACCTTTTTCCAGAAAAACATGAGACATAAGAAACAGAAAGAGAGCTAGAAAAAGAACAAACAAGCCATTCAAAATTTAGGATGGCACATGTTTATCGTTGATCTTCCACAACATGTTCTTTCCTGATTCCAAGCTTTTGCATTTTTGATAGCAAGGTTGTAGAAGGAAGTCCTAGTCTGATGGCAGCTCCATGTGGGCCCGATATACGGCCATTGCACACTTTTACAACATGGAGTATATATTCACGCTCTATTTCCTGTAAGGGTTTTATCTGGGTAAAATCTGTATTTATACCTGTATTCTCTGGCATAATCATAGGAAGGTCTATTTGTTTTATAACAAGGTCATTTGTAAGCAGGACAGTTCTTTCCATCATATGCTCCAGTTCCCTTACATTCCCAGGCCATGGATAGAGCACCATAGAGTCTATTACGTTCTTTGCAATACCTGCAACACGTTTTCCTGCCTTTTTCGCATAACGCGCCATAAAATACTCTGCAAGAAGTGGAATATCTTCTTTTCGTTCACGCAAAGGTGGAAGGGTAATCGGAAATACATTCAACCGATAATACAAATCCAACCGAAAACGGCCCTCTGATACTTCTTTTTCCAAATTACGATTCGTCGCCGCGATAATTCGTATATCTACCTTTGTACGTGAATGTCCGCCAATCCGTTCAATCTCCTTTTCCTGTAATACGCGAAGCAGCTTAACCTGCACCTCTGGTGGCAACTCCCCTATTTCATCGAGAAAGATAGTACTCTGGTCAGCTTGCTCAAACTTGCCCATCCGGCGACTTATCGCCCCTGTAAAGCTTCCCTTCTCATGACCAAACAACTCACTCTCTATTAATGATAGGGGTAGTGCAGCACAATTCACTTTAATCATTTGCTTCTCTTTTCGGGAAGAAGTAGTATGAATAGCCTGGGCTATCATCTCTTTACCTGTTCCAGATTCACCCAGCAGCAAAACGGTTGCCGTAGAATCCGCAACTTGAGAAACTAGTGTATAAACTTGCTGCATTTTCACACTGTTTCCTATTATCCCAGAGAAATTACAAGTAGTAACGGCCTCCTCATGAAAATAAATATTCTCTTTTTCTAATTGTTCTTTATAGCGACGTATCTCTACCAATTGATTCTCAATTTGCTCGTTTGCTGCTGCATTAGAAAGTGCGATAGATAGCTGAGCTGCAACACCCATCATCAGGCTATATTGCTTTTCCTGAAATATATTTTTCTTTTCTGCTAGTAATGTAATTACTCCAATCGTACGATTTCCATAGATAAGCCTCATTGCCATATATCCTTCTACTCCTTCCTTAACTAATGATTGACCATACTCTGAAAGGTTATCTTCGGCATTGAGTTCATGTGCAGAAAAAATAAGAGGCTTTTCTGATTCCAGTATTCTAGCCACTATACGTTCAGAATCAATTGAGGAGACGTGTGCAAGATTTTGACTGAAGGTTTCTGGAATCCTATACATAGTCACATCCTTACAGAGAAATATCTCTCTAAGTTGCTGAGTCGCCACTTCCAGCAAATCTTTTTTGGAACGGATCGCCGCAATTGCCTGACTAAAGGATAACAAAAGTCTCTTTTCCTTCTCTCTTCGTTCAATTTCCTCACTGGCTAAAATACCAGCAACTGTAAAAGCAATGGAATAAGACATTGCCTGCAACAGATTAAGTACATTGGGATCAAGTTTATTCTTGTCTTTACAAAGCAGAAATAAAACTCCCACTTCCTCTTTTCGTGCACGAAGAGGTACTGTGACAATCAGGTTGATCCCTTTTTGATATTTATTCTTTATATAAGAAGGCACAACCTGCCCGGTTTGATGTATTTCTTCCAGATCAAACTGTAGTATTTGTTGGGCACGAAGTACAATAGGAAAGAAACCATCCTCTACAGGGTATCCTTCATTGGATTCAGCTGACACAGAATAAAAAAAGGTACGATGGCGTGTATTCCCATCAATCAGAGTACAGACCAGGAAATCTTCATAAGACAACAACTGCTTTAGATAAGAGTGCATGGTTGCCACAAATTCTCTTTTACTCTGCACAGCAGCCATATCCTGAGAAAATCTAAGTAGAAAAGAAGCAGAAACTTCCTTTGGTAGTTGTATCTTCAATACCTCTCTTTTTCGGATATGAGATTCAGAAGCAATAGATAGCTCTGAACCATCAGTAAGGCTGATAGCTTTTTCTTTCATGTTTTTGTGTGGTCTATAGAAGATAAAAAAATAAATGGTGTCCCTACCTGCAATGTAGCTGTACTTTACGAGAACAGGTATTGAATAGATGCATAGGAAAACAGATTCTTACTATATACAATCTTCTTCTTTTTTTATTCATACTTCATTCATTTCTGGCTCTATGCATTTATGTCTAACTTGTAATATACAAATAAATGTCAATGTGACGTAATATAGACATACAATCTCACTACAAGAATGAGATAGGAACATAAAACTACGATATATCGTAGCTCCTAAGTAACCCTTATCACAAAAAAACAATGACTATCAATATATTACACGTATAGGCATAAAATTTGACTTATTCATATACATAGTTTCAACCTATTTACGATGATGGATCAACAAAATACTTCCCCTGCTTTTGATACCATGACAGAAGCATTGACCTGGCTTAAACAGGCAGGTTATGAACATGATTTCAATCTGGATACTGATTGTATACGATTTGGTGAAAACCATCAGAAACTTATGCCTGCCGACTTTCAGATTGATAAGGTATTTCGTTTTGAAGGACAGACAGATCCTGGCGATGAGAATATTATTTACGCCATATCAGCGAAAGAAGATACTATAAAAGGTACTCTTATTAATGCATTTGGAGTCTATTCAGATCCTGTCTCAGATGAAATGATAAAAAAATTGTCGACACACTAACATGAGTGATCCCTAATTTTGGATATGAGTAAAACCCAGGCCTATGCTTTTGAAAGTGTGGGCTTGGGTTTATTCTTGAGAATTAATCTCTTGTTATTTGCCTATTGTCCCTTACATTGTCCTTCCACTAAGCCCCTTCATTTTTTGCTTGTGTTTTTCTACATTAGTTTAATGTCTCTTTCATCACTCTGCCTACCATGTCACTTTTTTGCTTGCCCAAAAGAGGGGCACCAAACGAGAGTTTGGTGAGCCAGGCTGTGTGCTAGCCCAAAAAGGGCACCTTTTCCCGATCCTTCCACCCGCAAGGCCAAAGGCCAACCTCGCGGGAAAAGGAAACCCTACACACCTACACTGCCTTTCGCGATTAAAGGCAACTTTACTCTCTTTGTAGTGCCTTTAGTTTGTTCCCAAGGTATTTTCAGTCAAGTTCTTTTCCTAAAATTCGGGATGGCTTATGTTATTCATGAGCCGGCAGATAAGATACACTTTCATAATCAAGCCATTTTTAGCTTTCGAATTTGTTTGGAGCTTATCCAATACAAAACAAAGCCTGAAATAATAGTAAGCAAACCCAGGATCGAAAATAACCGTAAAGCCCAGTTGCCTATATTGTCTCTGCTCTGGTAATCCATTGTATGTAACATCCAGAGAAAATCAAAAACACGCCACTTGTTATTGCGGAACTTTTGCACGGTGCCTAATTCGGCGGCAACATATACTGTAGTTTGTGAAGGATGATCAAAGGTAACGGCATAAGCTGGTAAAGGTTGCTCCCTGTATTCGTGATGGCCGTTTGTTGTAGTCAGGTATTCAACTGCAACCACAGATGCAGGCATAGTAAATTGCCGTTGAGCGACCTGTATCGCTTCTTCTTTTGAAAGAGAGCTTCGTAACTTCCCTGTTAATGCATCTGCCAGATAGGTCTTTGCTTGATGTGTGCCATGTGCCTGGCATTTGATCTGATAAACAGGTTTGCCTAGTATCTGAATAAGAGAAAGTGCAGCAACGGAATCTATGGGACGAACGTCGCGAAGATTTTGCAAGGCCAGTACCGGAGAAACGATTGCCCCATTAACAGGTATCAGAGAAGCGGCTTTCCGTTGATGATCCCCATGTACCTCATCCATATCGGACCAACTGAAGTAAAGTCCGCCAATGGTCCAGAACAAGAATTGAATGCCTAATACAAGACCCAGATACCGATGTAGCTTGCGAGTAAGAAAGTGAAAAGATCGTTTCATGTATAAAGTACTACCATTTGATAAGAAGTGCTAAGTCTACAATTGTACCACCAGGATTTTCTGTACAGTTTAGTGGGCAAAATCTCAGGGTTTCTTTCGTATTCCCACAATGTTAGGCAGCTTCCAGAAATGATCGTTCCCATCATTTTCGTTAAAGCCCGTTTCATAGCTACCAAATCGCTGTACGGTTTTGCTCCCTGAAGATACATACAGGGATGCTTCCGGGCCTCCTTCCAGATAAATCAGTGTTTTTAAGTTTAAAGGTAGTTGCTGTAACATACTAATAAACTCATACATAGTATAAGGGGATCGGGAGTGAATAAACAATGCATTTCCTGCTTTGTCCATTCCCATCACACAAACACTCCATTTCTTTTTATCCTTTTGCCAGCGTATTTGCTGTTTACAGTCTATCATACGAATACCCTGAATCAGGCAATTGTATTTGGATTTCAGATTGGCAAAGGTTTCGCAATTCTGAATATCTGCAATCTGAAAAGAGGGCATGGATTTGTCTTTTGGGCTAAAACAAATTACGGTTTTCTCTCCTGTAACTTTACTGCTATTCACATGGTCAAAGCTTTTCATATACCCTCTATTACACATAAAGGCATGGCCCGGTTGCGTAGGGTCATCGCCGTCAAACATCCCGGCATTAATAGCTGCAACAAACTTTTTCTGCTTACACCATTCATCCAATGGACGAGAATTATAGTTATTTTTAGGATGGGTAGCACACTCCAGAAAAAACTCATAGCTCTTAGGATCAATTCTGAGTACCGTAATCTTTGAATCCCCATAAATGGATTTGACAGGAGCAGCCAGTTCAGCATAGTCCAAACCTTTATCTAATGTAGTCCAGCCGGTTTCTTTCTGGGCAAAAGAGCCAGTAACCAGCAAAAAAAGTAGAAGAAAAGTAGTTCTCAGAAGGGGCATAGTATAGAGTATAAAGTATGAGTTAAAACCATATTTCTCAACCACTCATTTTTCATAGAGAAAGTCGGAAAACGAATATTTTTTCACAAAAAGTACACTTATTAATTGTCAAACCCACAATAAACCGACCTGTTTTCCCTATTTTCTATAAAAAAGCGGGTATTCACTCAAAAATCTATAATCCATTGTCAAAAACTTTACCTATGTTTGTCAACCTTCTGATCGAAGGGTTTTGTACCCTCTCAATTAGGGTATAAGAGATAGATCACACTCACTTACAACACATCTTTTTTATGAACAAATTAGTATGCATCTGCAGCACATTGTTGCTGTTGTGTTGCCAGGTATCTTATGCATTGTCTATATCCTCACCTGGGGATAGTGTAAAAATCAAAAGTGTACCTTATAGCTGGACGTGGGTTGATAAACCAGAGCTGTACAAGGTTACCTCACCTAACTCGCTACAAATTACTGCGGCCAAAGGTACAGACCTTTATACGTTTGTAGATGGCTCCTACTATACCAACAATGCACCGAAGCTATTATTTAAACCTGACTCTAACTTTATTTTTTCAGCAAAAGTTAAAACTCCATTCAATTCGATGTATGATGGAGGAGCTATTCTCCTGTACAGTGATGGCGAAAACTGGGCAAAACTTTTGTTCGAAAAACTGGATGAGAAACACATCGGAGTAGGTTCTTCTGTAATCAAAGACAAAAAGACTGACGATAATTACCATATACAGGTAGCTGCCAAGGAAATATACCTGAAAGTAGCCAAAGCAGGAAAAGTATTCTGCTTTTATTATTCCACAGACGGCAAAACCTGGAACATCTTGCGCACGTTTGCTTATGCAACAACAGCTCCCATGCAGATTGGCTTCTATGCTCAATCTCCCAAAGGCCCTAAGTGTGTAGTAGATTTCCTTGACATCCGTTACGTACCAAGAGGATTTAAGGACTTTAATACAGGTGAATAACTTTTTCAGAAACATTGACAGAGGTACAGTATAGTAAATAGCTCTTAGTGTAACTCCATAAATCTGTAGTTAGATTTATGGCTGAAAACCAAAGTAGATACACTCTGAATCTGAAAGGTATTATGCCATTATATTGATTTGTCTGCCATTCAGCGATATATAATTACAATCACTGAATGGCAGTCTTTTATTTTCAATATATCTTAAGAGATAGCGCCAAAAAAGTATTTCTATAAATTATATCAGGATTATAGTTCACTTTTGTACCATTGGCTGCATAATTATCCGATAAGACATCTCGGGAAAGTCCGTATTTTAATCCAATGATCAAACCAGATAAGCCATTATTAAAACTGTAATGGTAATCTAATTGCAGACCTGTATTTATCTGTATTTCATTTTTCGAAATACGAGCCTCATTTATTGCCTGTGCAATTCCTTCTAATGAATTTGGATCGGTCATATTTCTTTTTTTTCTCAATTCGATGGAAACAAGGCCATAACTAATGCCGGCAAAAGGATACAGTTGAAAGCGTTTCCTATTCAATACAGCGAATCCTAGCTGATAATTAAAGATATTTTCTCCACTCATCCAGACTTTGTCATCTCCTTTACTTACTTTATTATTAAAATTTACCACTAAAAAACCTTCATGCAGGAGACGTTTTCTTTTAATAGCCATTCCAAATCCTATACCTGTTGAATGACTCGTCAATGTTGGAAAACCTAATCCCTGCAATTCCTGATTAAAAGAAGATACCTTGTTAAATGATGTTTGGGTAAACACCATAAATGCCGTATAATTTTTTTCTTTCCCTGAGACTTCCAGTTCTAATTTATGTAATTCATACGACAAGGAATCCAGCTTATATGCATTTCGTATGGAATCAAGTTCTGCATATTTCCTCTCGATGCTCTTTTGAACTGAGTCAATCTGGCCAATCGTCATTTGATCTAACGGTTTGGACTGTGCAAAACCAGATAAGCAACAAAGAAATAATACACAAATAGTAAGAGTCTTTCTCATAGATAAAATCAGTTAATAGATAGATTATAAAGCTAATTGTAAAAGTAACAGAAGAATATATTATCAAGAAATACAATAGATCATCATCATTTTTACCAGTTCATTAGTGAACATTCATTGTCCGGAAATGAACAATCAAATTTCCTTCTACAACCAATTTAGAGCCTAAAATTGCATAGAAAAGCTCTGGCAAAATGTTTGCGCAGTCAATATCATCGTAAAGATGATTTCTCACTTGTTTTTCCATAAAGCTGTTACTATGTTCTTTAACTACATTAAAGTTGCTTTTCGCAATCTGTTGCGGAACAAAGCATTCTCAGTAATTAACATTCTGGGACTGGCATTGGGCATTGCATCCAGCCTGCTTATTTTTCTATGGATACAGGATGAAGTCAGTATAGGTAAACAGTATCCCAATAGTGCCAGCCTGTATCGGATTATGGAACATGAGATTGCAGATGGGCGGATTGTAACAGACGAAGATACACCCGGCTTACTAGCGGATGAGCTCAAAAAACAGTTTCCGGAAATAAAGTATACGTCCGGATTTTCTGGTTCAGAATTGCATCTGCTTAGTGTTGGTAATAAAAGCACCAAACAAAGAGGGCATTTTGTAGGTGCAGACTGGCTCACTATGTATAGTATACCAGTTCTTGCCGGAAATGCAACAACTGCACTAACTACCCCTAATAGCGTAGCCATTTCCCGTAAACTCGCTGAGATTTATTTTGGTACGCCACAAAAGGCAATAGGAAAAATAATCCGGTTTGATAACTATGCTGATCATCAGATCACCGCTGTATTTGAGAACCTCCCTGCTAACTCACCTGAGCCTTATGACTTCTTACGCAATTGGAAACAGTATTTGCAACGCGAAACCTGGCTCATGGACTGGAGTAATGCGGGTCCAGGCACTCGAATCCAGCTTCGTCCGGATGCTAATCCTGCCTTGCTAAATGCCAAGCTCAAAACATTTCTCAAAGGGCGGAATACAGATATAGGGCCAACGTTTAACATTGAGCTGTTTCTGCAACCTGAAACAGAAGCCTACCTGTATTCTGACTTTAAAGATGGGCATCGGGCCGGTGGTCGGATTGAATATGTACAATTGTTTTCTATAGTGGCAGTGTTTCTGTTACTAATTGCCTCCATCAATTTTATGAACCTGGCAACAGCCCGTTCTGTAAACCGGGGCCGTGAAGTAGGCGTACGAAAAGTAGTAGGTGCTCCCCGTGCTGCCTTGATTGCACAATTTTTAGGAGAAGCTATGTTCCTTACTTTTTTAGCCTTGGGTGTTGCATTAGTATTGGTATCTATTATCCTTCCAGCTTTCAATCAGTTAACAGGCAAGGAATTACTATTGCCATTTCACGATCCGGCCTTTGGTCTGGTGTTAGCAGGCATCCTTGTAATCATGGGCTTATTAGCGGGTAGTTATCCGGCACTCTTCCTTTCTTCTCTTAATCCTATCAATGTATTAAAAGGCAAACTACGGTTTGGTTCCGGTGCGTTGTTGTTTCGTCGGGGTTTGGTAGTATTTCAGTTTGTACTTTCGATGTTGCTTATTGTTGGTACTCTGGTCATTTATCGACAACTGGACTATATCCAAACCAAACATCTGGGATATGACCGCGAAAATCTGATCAGGATACAGGGCGAAGGAGAGATTGCCCGCAACTATACAGCCTTTAAACAGGAGCTCCTTTCGATGCCGGGTATCCAATCGGTTACCCATATGCAAACGGATCCTTTGTATAATGGAAATACTACAGATGGTGTACATTGGATTGGAAAAGACCCTACCTCAGCCATTCAGTTTAATAATACCTGGATAGGCTATGATTTTACCAAAACCATGAAAATCAAAGTACTACAGGGCAGGGATTTCTCACCCAGTTATGGCACAGATACGACCAATTACCTGATCAATGAAGCAGCAGCCAAACGCATTGGATATAAAGACCCTGTTGGACAACCACTAACATTTGGTAAGCAACCTGGCAAGATTGTGGGTCTTATCGAAGATTTCCATTTTAATTCGTTGCATGTGCCTATCCGGCCACTGATTATCCGACTGGCAGAGACCTGGAACTATGACAATATTCTGATCCGTACTCAACCGGGACAAACCCAACAGGCATTAGCCAGCTTGCAGGCTATCTGTGCTAAAATGAACCCAAAATACCCCTTTACATATTCTTTTGTGGATGCAGAATATAACCGACTGTATCAAAGTGAAACAATTGTACGAACACTGGCGGTTTTCTTTGCAGGCCTTGCCATCTTTATAGCTTGCTTAGGATT
Source organism: Xanthocytophaga flava (assembly GCF_030068545.1). Taxonomy (NCBI): domain Bacteria; kingdom Pseudomonadati; phylum Bacteroidota; class Cytophagia; order Cytophagales; family Rhodocytophagaceae; genus Xanthocytophaga; species Xanthocytophaga flava. The sequence continues at coordinate 105,693 of NZ_JASJOR010000024.1, forward strand.
GTTTGGATTGGCTGCCTTTACTGCGGAACAACGTACAAAGGAGATTGGTATCCGGAAAGTATTGGGAGCTTCTATCAGTAATATTGTAACACTTTTATCTTCTGACTTCCTGAAACTGGTTATAGTGGCTATTATCATTGCCATTCCTATTGCATGGTATGTTTGTAGCAACTGGCTCGAAAACTTTGCCTATAAGATTTCTCTTTCGTGGTGGGTATTTGCAGCAGCTAGTCTCCTGGCGATTCTTATTGCACTGATAACGGTCAGCTTTCAGTCTATCAAAGCGGCCCTAATGAATCCTGTGAAATCACTGAGATCGGAATAAGCGTTTATAAGTACTTGTATATAGTCCGAATTACGGACTGAAAGGCTCTTTTCTCCCTATTGCCTACGATTCAGACTACTTCTTTCAAAGTTATTAGATACGAGAGTCTTATAAGCAAGCCTCAATTTGTGGTAAATGGTTGACAATAAGGTAAGTTACACAGGATACACATGGTTACACCTTATGTTACACTTCTAAAACACTGTAAATGAAGCTAGTTACACTGGTTACACTTATTCTCTATACGCGTGTATTTATATATTATATATAGTATATATAAAGGGAGTATATACTTGCTCTATTGTTCCTAGGAACTTTTGCGAAAAAAGGCAAAAATGCGTAACCAGTGTTACCTACCTCATTGTCAATAACTTAAAGTGTAACATAAGGTGTAACCATGTGTATCCTGTGTAACCTAGCGGAGACTTGGATGTTTATTCATTACTTGTCTTTGACTTAATGCAAGCGTCTTGAGAAATTTCATTACCAATCTCCCTTCTATCTTGCCGTTGGGATCTCATTACAAGACCAACGACCTCAGGATTTGGAGTATATTTTTTCTCACAAACCAGAGATAGCTCTATTTGTTACAAGTTTTTTTCAGAAGGACAGGAGGTGAGGGCTTTTTCAGGAGAACAGTGAAGGTGACATTTAAGAGGGATAAGAAAGAATAAGAGCACAGAAAAGAAACATTGTTATACTAATAGCATCCTTCATTGCTACTGTTAGTATAACAATGTTTCTCTTTTATTATTCTTATTCAAGAAGTTAATTGGTAAGCGTAGCAGGCTTAATAAACTCAATAGGAAAATACAATCGGAAGGTAGTTCCTACACCAGGCTGGCTACTTACATCAATTTTACCCTGATGGTTTTCCATAATTTTGCGACAAATCGCCAAGCCTATACCAGTACCATGTACATTGTTGTCCAATCGCTGAAATAACCGGAAGATACGTTCCTTATACTGATCTTCAAACCCTACCCCATTATCTGTGACATTGACGACAAAATATTGAGTCAGATCCGCTTCTGTTACTTCATCTGTCGGACTTTGCGCATGTGATACCGTAATCTCAGGTGTTTTATCTGAAGGAGTGAATTTCAGGGCATTACCAAGCAGGTTGGTAAACAGTTGTCTCAACTGAAAGGCATTACCATAGATCACAGGCATAGGATGTACAAATACTATGGCATTTCTGGACTGTATTTCATCTGAAAAATTATCCAATGCATCAAGTAATACCACATTTAGATCTGCTTCCTGGCTATGCAGTTGTTCTCGTGCTGCTACCCGTGCATAATTCATAATATCTTCAAGCAGCACCTGCATCCGCATGGCAGACTTATTTACTTTTTGCAGATCTCCTTCAATTTTTTCTGGTAGTTCTTCTGACTGAAGCATTCGTGAAATAAACACCCGAATCTTACGAAGAGGTTCTTTGAGATCATGTGCATTAATCCAGTTAATATTATCCAGCTCCTCGTTGGACTTCTTCAACTCATTCGCAAGTAATCTTTGTTTTTCCTCTTCCTTTTTCAGATAGGCCAGATGCAGGTATTTTTGTAGAGCAGAGGCAAACAAATAGGTTGCATTAATCTGATGATTATGCCATGCAGTGCTTTCGCTTTTCACTGTCTGCTTCCATGCCGCAAATGAGGTGCGTGGTTGGAGTTGGTGTGTTTCACTATCTCTCTCCATAGGTTTCTCAGGATTCCCAGCCCAGGTAATTACATGATCCAATCCAGGTTTAATCCAGGCAATGGCATCATCTGTTGAATTAGTTAACCGATGGTAAATAACACCAGAGGCAACATCTGCATAGGCTTCTGCTTCCGGATAAATGTCAATGAGTTTTTGTGTAACTACCGTTCCACTGGAAGCATGGTCATGCAAAAAATTGAGCAGATCTAAGGTATCTTCTTCAGAAGGAGTATCCCCGCTACGATAAATCCGGCCTTTGATCAGGGCAATGACTCCTGTAGCACCTGATATATGTTCTAATGAAGGGTCTATTATGATTCTATTCACATCCAGACCTTCCCGCTGTAGCTTCTTCAACAACACATCCAGTGCTTCATCTACCTTAGCTACCAGTTGCAGGGATTCAGCCCGCTCATATACGTCTAACTGTGAACTCAATACTAGTCCATACAGTAAGGCTGCCTGACGCTGGCTAGGGCTCAGATGTTTAGGTGTATTATGATGACAGGCAATGAGTCCCCATAACTTGTTATCTTTTATAATGGAGAGTGAAAAAGAGGCCGTTACCCCCATATTTTTCAGATACTGTATATGTATAGGAGAAACACTGCGCAGAAAGGAGTCGGAAAGGTCCAGTTGCTCAGGCGACTTATCCCCGTCTACATAGGTAAAAAGCGGAACAGGCTGATAATTAACATTAGAAATAATACGTATTTTATTGCGCAAATACAATTCTCTGGCCTGAGGTGGTATATCACCCGCAGGATAACGTAATCCCAGATAAGGTTCCATACCTTCCTTAACTGCTTCGCCAATCACTTCTCCACTATAGTCAGGATGGAATCGATAAATCATTACCCGATCAAACTCCAGTTTGTTCTGTACATAAACGGCCATAGCCTGGCACAATGCCTGTATACTTTGTGGCTTCTGCACCAGCATAAGGAGTTCATTAATACCGGCTCTGGCGGCTGATAAATCTTCTGCCAGATCAGCACACTGATCAAACTCCAGTATATACAAATTGTTACTTTTAACAACAGATAAATGGCAATAGCCAAAACCATTGTGGTGTTCTACCAACAAGGTACCATTGGTCCTTGCCTGTTCATTTTCAAGGAACGCAGTGATAGAATGATACTGACTTGAAAACAGTGTCTCTAGCGAAGATCCCAGCACCTGCTCTAGTGGCTGGTGGAGGAATTTTTCGACATTGGCACTACAATGAGTAATTATATGTGTATCGGTTGTAACTGCCAGTAAATACCCATGAGGCTGTATACTTCCCGGAATATGGATAGGTTCTTTTTCACAAGAGTCGATAGAGACAGAAGTCTTATTCTGAATATCTACAATTATTTTTTTATTCATTCCTGATTGAATTATTGTCTATACATCTACGCCTCTTTTTTGAAGCAGAGGCCACCAGATTTTCTGGTATAACTTCTGTATACTTTTTTCATTTCAGAGCAGATATTTTTGTCAGGCTTAGGATATGCATCTTCCCAAGCAATCAGAAAAAGGCAGGATAAGTAGTTTATCTTTACAACAATACACTTAGACTAAAAATGATAGACTTCTCTAATTACAATGTCAGGAAATCAATTCTATATAAGTTTTATCCGAGTTATGCTGTAGCACTTTTATGATTAGGACAACAATAAATAAAATCCAACTCATACACCCTGTATTTAAAAAACCATGCCACTTTTACAGTTGCGCAGTGGTGTATTCTATTGTTTGATTTGCCCTACTATTTAAGCAGAAAGTACTTCGTTGAGTAAAAAGACATCTTCTTCTTTTCTTTCTGCCAGTGAGAATTGAATTCCTATCTCTATTAATCTTTTCAGCTCAAAGAAATCATCTGGCTTTTGTATATAGAAATTAGCTCCATAAGAGTTTGCCTTTCGTATATTTTCGATAGCCGAAGAAGTTGAAATGATAATAATTGGGATATGTTGTGTTGTACTATTGGCACGAATGGCTTGCAGACACTCCAAACCATTCTTTCTAGGCATATTTAAATCTAAAAATACAACGTCGGGCAATAAATCCTGATTAAACACTTTTTGCAGTAATTGCTCACCATTGGTACTACTATCTACATGGATTGACCGGGAGTTTTGCTTTACAGCATCCGTAAAAAACATCCGGTCATCCTCGTCATCATCAGCCAAATAGACCAATAAAGATTCTTTATTATTCATAGTAGCTCAGCGCCCCAAAACATTAGTATTTTCAATAGACATCTTCAATCAGACCAAACTGATACCCAAATATAGTTAACTTAGATAGTTAGCCCAAATCTCCTGTAAAATAGTACCTATAATAAGTAAAGATACTATTTCTTTTTATCCTCTCTAATAGGTATCTGACTCACTTTTTAAAACCTTTTCATTTAGCAAAAACTACACCAAAAAGTTAATTTTTTTAACAGTATTTTATCAGAAATCTAGCTACACTCATTGTATAGGTTAAAGAAAGTTAAAAACAAGTAGCCTTTCAACCAATTTTGCAATTTCAACTATCATTTTTTACACATTCTATAAACCTGTTTTTCTATGAAGGTATTTTCCTCCAGTTTAGTTATATGCCTACTTATACTATTGCTATCTTGCCAATCTTCTCAGCAACGTGTATCTTATTTCTCAGGCTTTAAAACAATACAAATCACTGATAGTTCACGTTTGTATAAGTCAGATAGCCCTCAAACGTACTATCTGCATTATCGCCCTATAGATATCGATATGTGGTATCCAGCAGATAGTTCACCAACAGATTCTGTTCTGGTATTTGGCAATATGCTTTCCCTGTTTGAACAACGGGCTAATTTTTACACAGATTCACATGCAGGTGATGGATTTTCAACACAGCTTGCCAAAAGTTTCACCGATTTTTTCCATTGTTCTTCTGTCGAAAAGATCCTGGCTTCACCCACTCAATCCAGAAAAGACACTAAGGCTGCCGCAGGTAAGTTTCCACTAGTGTTATATATGGCTAGCTACAATGGGATGGGATATGAAAATATCCAACTACTGGAAAATCTGGCAAAGAATGGCTATATCGTTGCCTCATTTAATTCTATTGGTCGCTACCCAGGCGATATGACCATGCAACAAGCCGATCTGATGGAACAGGTTTCGGATGCAGCTTTCGGACTAAAATATTTAAAAAAACTGCCAGAGGTTGACTCTTCACGAATAGCTGTAGTTGGTTATAGCTGGGGAGGCCTGGCGGGTGTAGTGCTAGGGATGACACATACCGACATCGATGCAGTCATATCTCTGGATGGGTCAGAATTTCACCACTATGGCTTAGATGCCAAAGAAGACAGCCTTTTTAATCAGATAAGCCATGATTTTGTATCAAACAAAACGCCTTATCTGCGTCTGGAAAGTAGTTCAACCGAAGACCAGGCAACTATCGATTCTGTATATAACTTTAATACAGTGCTACAGGGTCCTAAACAGATCTATAAAATCCTGAATACCTCCCATGGTGATTTCTCAGTATATCCTACCATAGTAAAGCAATCAGGAGGCTGCCCAGCAGAAAAGAGTTACAAAATAATCACCCAGCTTGTCACAGGCTATTGCAGCCAAATTTTGAAGCAGACACCCCCCAATGCATTTACTGACACTATCCGAAAAGAAGAAGGCAGAACACTAAAGACAATCCTTACAAACTATCACATGCCTTAAGACACAGTCAACTACTTGCCAGCATACAGGAATCCAGCATTGAGAGGGTACTGTATGCTACTTGCAATTGTAGCAAGCAAAAGAAGAACTACCTGGGAGACGGATTTACGATAAGTCCAAAATGATAAGCCAAATAAAGTACTACACCTCCTATCAGAAGGGCAAGTACAAACCGAAATGTTCTGTTCATCTCCATAGTAGTAAAAAGAATTTTACCCTGTAAAAAATTACAGGTTTGGTGATACATTAATAAAAGTCTGATTTTGAGGCTTATACGAAACAAATAGCCATAGGTTGGCTATCCTCTTGTCATGCAGGGTCTTACAGCTTTTCCAAAGATAGTAATATATCTATACAAACACCTCATAGTAAAAAGAAAAAAATAAAGGCACAATAAACTGATAATCAATAACAAAAAAAATATCAAACAATGGCTAAAACGCCTTCAACAGCGCTGTTATTTTTTGTATCTTTAGGATAAATAAATCACGTAAAAAACATTAGTACTCTAATATAAAGATATGCCTCATTATCATACCAATACAACCGCTATCCGCAAATACAAATCTGACTATTACCGACTAATGGTCTATGAAGCCCGCCTTAACCATGAACTATTCCGGATGGAGCAACGCATCTTAGCCATTCAGAAAGATGAGAAACAATCTATTGCCAACCAGACTCTTTTCACTACCCTATTGACTCATACCACTCAACAAAAAACGGAATTAGAAGCCCAACCAGCCTCTAAGGAACGAGACAAACAACTCAAAAAAGTGGAAAAAGAGTATAAAGAGATCAATGCCCAATACAAACGCAATGAGTACCACCTGGCTGTACTAGAAAAGAAAAAGGATAAAGACAATGCAGCTAAATATGTTCTCAAAGAACTGAAGCGCGATCAGGTACGCATTCGCATTAAAACAGCCTACGATATCTGGAAGAAGCTTGAACAGGCTGAGCAATACGAATTTATGGACTTTGAACTATTCAAAGCCTTACACTTTGTGAAACAGATAGAGAAAGCATCTGTACAAACAATAACCAGTACTCAACCAGATCAGATTCCGGAGAAAGCTCTTACCGTGTCTTATTACTCATTAGGAGTAAATGAAAAATCACCACGTTTTATATTGTTTGCATATACAACTCGTCCACAAAGTAATTATCACTTCCAAGATTCACTTCTGCCAACCTCGATACATAGCGTAAAAGAAAAGGTGGTATTGCCAGTGTGCGTATAGATATTGCAAGGTTGTTTTGCTTACCGTGATAAGTTATGATAAAATTAGAAAAAAATACAAAGAAAACTACCTCTTCTGATGTTGCAGAAATACTACATGATATAGTATCAGGAAAATTTGACCCATTTCCTGAAAAGACAGAGCAATTCAAGAAGAATATTCAGAAGCTCCAGAAGTTAAAAAAAATAATACTAATCACCAATAAGAAAGCCGCCAGAAATAGCTGTTATCCTTATTGTATATCCATCTCTCCGATCTGCTTCATCTATCAGCAAGCATTATTACACAAAAAATCACTTCTTCACCAACCTATTATTTACAATCCGATTAATTACCTCATCACGAAGTGTCTTGGACATAGGAATCTGTGCATTGCCTAGAAATAAAACATTTCCTTCTACCTGTACTACGGCTCGGGTATTGACTACATACGACTTATGACATTGTACAAACTGACTGGCAGGGAGTTGTTCTGCTATGGATTTTAATGTAATGTGTACCAGCAGCTTCTGTGTAGTAGTATAAATCATCACGTAGTTTTCACGGGCTTCCAAGTACAAAATAGTATCATGTTCTACCCGAATGAGTTTATCATCTACTTTTACAAATAGAAAATCAGGTTCTGGCGTTGACTGACTTTGTGAACGAAAAAGATCATATGCTTTATTGGCAGCCTTCAGAAATCGTTCAAAAGGAATAGGCTTTACCAGATAGTCAACCACATTCAATTCATATCCTTTCAATGCATAATGCTCATAGGCAGTTGTAACAACAACCATTGGTGGCGCAGTCAGTTGTTTTAGAAAGTCAATGCCTGACAACAATGGCATTTCAATATCCAGAAACAACAGATCTGCCGATTGCTGTTTAAGTAACGAGTTTAACTGAAGTGCATCTTCACAGGTTCCTACCAGTTGCAGAAAGTCTATCTTCTCTACATAGCCTTTTATTCCTTTAAGGGCAAAAGGTTCATCGTCAGTGATAATGCATCGCATGATGGCAATTTATTTAGTGCGTTTGAATGAATAACCGGGCTTTAAATAACATATCCGTCCGGGATAATTCCAATGTATGTGCATTGGGATACAATAATTCCAGGCGGCGGCGCAGATTGTCTAACCCTATTCCACCCGAACGTTGTTTTACTCCTTCCACAGTATAGTCCAGCAATGGTAGTGAATTATAAACATCAAGACTAATTCCATTGGACTGTTGTCGCAAACAAATGGTTAAGTGATAGTCCCCTCCTACATACTTGAATGCATTCTCTATCAAAGGTAAAAAGAGCAATGGGTAGATCTGTTGTTTTTTCAAACTTTCGTCAATCTCTACCTGAAGCTGCAAACGACTACTACTGCGGATACGTTGCAACTCTATAAAATTATGCAGATAGGCAATTTCCCGTTCTACAGACACAGTTACCTGCTGATCATATAACTGATAGCGAAGCAACTGTGAAAACTTCTCCAGTGTCTTTTTAGCTCCTGCCACATCTTCATCCATTTGAAAATACACTGTATTTAGTGCATTAAACAGAAAATGTGGATGGTATTGGGCTTTCAGGAACTTCAACTCTGTTTGTAACTGATCATTCTGCATCTTTTCAATCTGCACTTTTTGCTCATAGGTATACTGTAATAATGCCATCCCTCTTGCGATAGCATAGTACAATAAAACGAATAAGCCAGGAATGAGATTGATATTAATGACATCATATAACTGCAGCCCATCGTCTGTAAATGCAGCCATAGGTATCATAGTCACAGACAGAACCAGAAAACAAAACAAGTATACGACCACAAATTCCTTAAGAAGAATACCAGCAGTAAAAGCAGCATACTGTTGTCTGCTGAACTTCTGTACAAAGTGCCGCACAATTAAATCATATATATACCCTACCACAACACTGAAAAAGATCTCAATAGCATTAATTTCCCAGTCTCTCTTCCAGAACTTCGTATCTGAAATCACATCGTTCACCAGCCGAATGCAGATATAAATCAGCAATCCAAAGAGTGCAGGAAAAAGATATGTCCGAAAAAACTTCATTGGGTATTTTTAATAATACAACATCTGCTAACCTGCTTCTGCCAATTGTTTTGTCTGTACAGGCTCCTTAGTAGATAATTTCTGAGGTTTCATTCCAAACAGAAATCGCATCCATCCAAATGGTCGGATCAGCGTATGGTAAATCAGCATACAAATCAGCAAAGAAACAAAGGAAGTAAATAGAAACTTTGGCCCAATAGTATCAGTAGTCTGTACTACATAATACACAATGACAATAATAACCGTCTGATGTAGAATATAAAACGGATAGGCGGCTTCATTCAGATAGTTTAAGCTAGTGTTCGGTTTGTTCAAATATCGTTTGCCATAGCCAATAATAGCAAATACCCACGCCCAGGCAGTAAAGGGATAAAGTGCCAGATACAGATAGGTTCGTATATCTGCCCGCCAGTTAGATAAGGTGTCAAAAGGCTCCACGTTATTCCAGCGCAGGTAATTAATAGCGACGATAATCACAAATGCCAGCGTAAGCGAAATCCTGCGATTATGCTCCAATGAGCCCAGCAACAAAGGATTAGCCATACAAAAATATCCTATTAACAGAAAAGACATCCAGTATACAAAGTAACAAGGATCATGTATAAGATCGTGCGTTTGGGGATAATCTATACAATACAGGCTAAACAAGATAATTACAGGAACAGTTAGCCAATATATACGTAGTCCTGAGGCAAACCAATTCAGTTTCTGGAGAAATCTTTTTCCGTCAGGCCTTTTACACCACCCAAAAAAAGGAGCCAGCATTACATCATATACAAACAGATAGGCAATAAACCACAAGTGATGCCAGCTGATATTGCCTTCGGGATAGACGTTGCCACTAAACATAGTAGGATAAAAATCCCAGAAGTTTCCTTTAAAGCCTTGGGTAAGCCGCTCCATATAAATTTGAGGAGGAACTACTACCAATATCCCAAAAACCAGCGGCAAAAATAACCGTCTAAATCGCAAGCCAATAAACGAGGAAACTGTTTTGCTTTCCATAATCCACCACGCGACAGCACCTGAAATAAAGAACAGTAGTGGCATCCGAAACCGACTGAGCCAGAAGTTAAACTCGAGTAACAGATTACTGGTATCTTTATTTTTGATGTGCCAGCCTTCTTCAGCTACAAAGGCCATTGCCGAATGAAAGAATAACATGCCAATGATGGCAAAGATACGTAACCAATCCAGGTAGGTTTGTCGTGAGTTCATAGTGTAGTAGCAGTGTTTGTTACAAAGCTATGTTATGGATGGCCTCACACAATTATTTTTGACGAATGGAAGGTTTGAGGTGATGTAGTAGTATTGATTTCTATATCCAAGTTTGCTTGTTGTGCCAATCATTGTTCTTCCACTGACCTCTTCATTTTTTGCTTGTCCAAAAAAGGACAACAAATGAGAATTTGTTGGGCCAGGATGTGTGCCAGCCGCAAAAAAGGACAAAAAATTCCAAAGCTTCGCCCCACAGGACCAACGCTAGGCCCGCGGAATTTTTATCCCTGCGCACCTATGCTACCTTTCGTGATTGAGGTGATCTTTGCTCTCTTTGTACCCTATTGTATCTTGGATTTTCAGAAATCAGGGTAATATATGTATATAAAAAAACACTCTTTGTATTAAATAAAGAGTGTTTTTTTATTCATTTCAACTTTTAGTTATTTCGTCTGACACGGAAGGTGCAGCTTAGCGTATGCAAAGAGTTATCGCCAAAATCCAGCATCTGACTACTGAAGTTACCACTTATAAACCCACCCACTTTTCCATACTCTGTAATAGTAACCTGAATAGGAGTAGCCCAATATCCTCTTCCACTTGGAAAAGCATTACAAAAGACATCGTTTATAGCATGTTGTGAATTAAGGGCCATACCACCATCAAACTGAAATGACATCTTCTGGCTGTTATTTGCCCCATCACTCAATGTAACAATCTGTGTCCAGATATTTTGTGGAGTTGCCAAATAAGCACCTAATGTATCTGTAGGTTCTTCAATAGTTGTAGTTACTCCGTCATAGGTGTATGTAATAACGCCCAGCGTACTTGTACCACAAGCAGTTAATGCACCCAGGTTATTCACCCCTGAATGCAGGGTTACTGTTTTAGGTGCATTTTGCTGATAGTTTGCATTATCCACTACTATCACATTAACATCTGTATTGGTACAGGCCAGTCCTGTATAACTGAAATTGCCATTGCTGATAGCAATCCGGTTGTAAAACCCTCCATCATAGGTTTGTACATGTCCACTGGCAACAGGTTGATTTTCGCAATTGGATACAGTACCAGTAATAGTTACCTGGCTTTGTCCCAGATTACCTGTCAACGTTCCTAAATCCAGATCTACAGAGGTAGTAGAAAAATCATGCGAATAAGCAGAAATAGCACAAGGAGTAAGAATATCCAGTACCAGGTCTTTATTGGCAAAAACAGCCCCACTGATATATCCGTTGGCATCTGTAAACCCAAAACGACCGTATCCAGCATTTTTAGGCAGTCCCGCAATGTTTATGCTCACAGGTACATTCGCCAAAGGTTGCGACGAAGCATCTACAACGCGCACAGCTAAATTGACAAATGAGCCCCCTTCTGCTGCTTCCCAAAAAGAGAAGTGAGAAACATTACCGACATAAGCATCACCTGTTTTGGTAGCCGAACCTTCTTTTTTCCACAATCCTGTTGTTGTATCAAATCTCCACAAGTCAATAGTAGCTGGCGCTTCAGCTGATAAAGCCGATGGAATTGGAAGACTGATAGTAGCCGACTTGCCTTCTGCAATCTGAAGCAATTGTCCATTATCAGCAGTAAGTTCGACCGCAATAGTACTGTATGCTTTTAATGCCTTCAAATGACCACTGCTGTCTGTACCTCTTGCATCACCGGGTATATTCATTTGCAAATCTTCTGTACTAGCAGGATTCAGCCAGCTTGCAGTCACATGAACATTTCCACTGTAAGTGGCACCACTTACAGCATTTACAACACCATTCTCAGGTAAAGTTATTTTACTGCCATCCGTAGTGGTAATAGTACCTCCTGAAGTAGCAGCAACTGTACCAATTTCTTTTTTGGGTACCAGTTTAATACGCACAAAACTTTCTTTACCTGCAGAAGGTATAACTGTCTTGTATCCGTCTATATATCCGCTCTTTGTTACTTTAACCAGACCAGCAATCTTGGCAACAGATACATCAGCCACCTTAAAATAACCATACTCATCTGTTCTGATGTATTTATCACCAACATTAACAGTAGCCCAACCTACAGGGCTATTTGTTTCATCTACTACAAACCCTGTAATAGTTGAAGCCACTTTCACCTCTAAGTCTGGAGTAACCGGATCGGGATCGACAATTTCTTTATCAACGTCATCTTTCCGACAGGCGTTGAACAATACAAGTGCACATAGCAGGATAAATGTATAGAGTGATCTCATAAAAGAGTAATCCTTTGTTTTAAACAAAAACGACCATTTTAAATGTTTCTTTAGAGACTTTTTCGCCATCAAAGATACAGCTCTTTATATTTCCTCCTAAAACAAGACCAAGAGACAATTACATATATATATGATTATCAATCATTTTACTCTGTTAATAAACCCTATATCTCTCCATTAGCAAGAATACATTACATCTTACCAGCAGCTAATTTTACTTTCTATAACGGAAATACTGCTCACCAGAGAAATCCAAAATAGGATTTATACAATATATGCCCTTGCACAGTAAGGTTATGAATAGTCTTTAGTGACTTTGTCTACTTTAAATAGCTTTTTTCAGTAAAATACTTCTTGCTAAAATACCGTAAAATCTTACAAACAAGGCATATAAGAGTAATATTCCCTAAAAACGAGTAAATTCAATTAACTAATTTGTTACATATTGGATTTGCAAACGAATCAGATCATTTACTATAGTATAACTGATTCAATCGGTATATCACAAAAAAGCCACATGTAATACAATACATGTGGCTTTCTTATAAAAGATCATTTTGACCCTATTTCAGACTGGCGATTTTCTTTTCTGAATAATTCTTCAATCCCAGATCCAGAAAATTTACAAAGTTTGTCACATCATAATTGGCGCCTTGTGGTGTAACTAATACCTGTTCCTGTGCATCCAGCAACACATAATAAGGTTGTGAATTGGCATTAAAACGAGTTGCCTGCATATCACTCCACTTGTTACCGATGGTTTTCACTTTCTTTCCGCTAAATTTAGACACATATTGTTCAGCAGCAGGGAGTTCGGTCTTATCATCCACATACAACTGAATCAACACATATTTTTCTCGTAACCGCCCTAGCACCGCCATATCCGGCCATACAGTTGCTTCCATCTTCCGGCAGTTGACACAGGCATGTCCGGTGAAGTCAATAATAACGGGTTTGTTTACCTGACGGGCATAAGCCATTCCTTCGTCATAATCAAAGAATGCATCGAGCTTCAGAGGAGCATGGAATATTTCACTGTATTTACGAGGTGCATGACTAGCTACTGCAGGCTGGCTTCCTCCCCCTAAGCTATTTGTATATAAGTCAAAGTCTTGTGTATGCTGAGGAGGTAAAAAGGCTGCAATTACTTTCAATGGAGCACCCCACAGACCAGGGATCATATATAAACTGAATGCCAGCGTCACAACCGCCAAAAACAAACGGACAGCTGAGATTCCAGTTTGCTCTCCATCATGCGATAATTTTAGCTTGCCTAACAAGTATAAACCCAGCAAACCAAAAATTACAATCCACAATACCAGAAATACTTCTCTATCAAACCATTCCCAGTGATAAGCCAGATCCACATTGGATAAAAATTTCAATGCAAGAGCTAACTCCAGAAATCCCAACACTACTTTTACTGTATTAAGCCAGCTCCCTGCTTTTGGTAAAGAAGTCAGCCAGGAAGGAAACAAAGAGAATAAAGTAAAAGGCAAGGCCAGTGCAAAAGCAAATCCAAACATGCCTACAGCAGGTCCAAGCAATTGTCCCATGGAAGCAGCCTGTACCAGCAAAGTACCAATAATAGGACCTGTACAGGAGAATGAAACCAATGCCAGGGTAGCAGCCATAAAGAATATTCCCAATAAGCCACCTTTTTCAGATTGCATATCAGCCTTATTAACCCACGAAGAAGGTAAGACAATCTCAAAAGCTCCCAGAAAAGAGGCTGCAAATACCACCAGCAGTACAAAGAAGAAAAAGTTAAAAATACCGTTGGTAGAGAGATCATTTAAAGCATCTGCGCCAAATAGTATGGTAATCAGCAATCCGAGTGATACATAAATAACTATAATAGAGATACCATATAACAAAGACATACGAATCCCTTTGGCTCTGGAACCACTTTGTTTGGTAAAAAAGCTTACAGTAAGGGGTAGTAATGGAAAAATACAAGGCATCAGAATGGCAGCAAACCCACCCAGCAAACCTGCTACAAATGTGATCCAGAGGGATTGTTCCTGTGGAGATCCTACAGTTGCTGCCGGAGTTTGTTGCACAGGCTGGCTTTCTACTACTTGCTCTGATGAACCAGTTGCTTCACCGTTTGCAGGTTCTGTAGTTACTGCAGTACCAGTATCTGTCTGACTTTCTGTAACGACACTTTTTTCCGGGGTACTGGTTTCTGTTTCTTTCGCAATAGTAGCAGCAGCTTTCTCAGGAGTTGTTTTTGTATCTGCAGTTTTTTCTTCAGCACCTTTCAAAGGTTCTACAGCAATGGCAAATTCTACCTGGTCCGGAGGTAAACACTTTGTATCATCACATACCATGAACTCAAGCGAACCTTGTACCTTGGTTGCTTTGCTAAGTTTAACCTTCTGAGTAAATACAGCTTTATTGGCAAACCAGGTAATATTCATATTGAAGGTTTTATCAAACGCCTTGATCGGAGTCGATTTCTCTTCAACTTTTCCCACCAATTGATAATCCTTAGAAGGAGTAAACGTAAAGGATGTAGGTACAGGCCCACCATCTTCAATAAACTGGGAATATACGTGCCAGCCTTCTTTGATAGTGGCTGTGAATGTAAGTGTAGCCTCCTGTGCACTGGTTGCTTTTGCTGTAAATTCCCAGGTAACCGGACGTTCAATCTGCGCCTGGCACCAGCTATAAGCGACTAAAAAGAAAAATACTAAAAAACGAGGTTTCATTGATGATGAGTTGTTGAATATAAACAGCAATTGGGTTCTTCTAAAGTAAACGACAAATATATAACATCACACTAAGCTTTCTGACATCTCATTCACAAATACATTTGACTCACACTGACTATGTAAACTAATGTATCACCGGGTGTCTGTAGATTTAATATCTCATACAAGCTTATATTTTGCAACATTTCTTGTCTTGTCTCTGGTTCCTTTTTTATGGAATAACCATTCAATTATGAGAATGCCTCTCCCTATTAAAAAGAAAATCCTTCTTACTCAGGCAAGAAGGATCTCAAATTATTTAAAATAATAGTATTATTTAATTCTCCGTTAAGACTACCAGATATTTGGATACACTCCAGAACTTTTCCTGTTCTACAATTTTCAGATAGGTACTTCCATCTGTTTTAATAAAGTAGTAAGAATCTGTTGGATGTGAAGTCACTAACTTCTGTCGTTTGGTTACCCCAATCTTTACTTCGTTTGTGCTTTTAATGTCTACAGGAGTGAAATCCTCTGCTTCCAGCTGATTGCTAAGAATAACTTTTCCTCCTGATTGAATCACCCCTTTCTGTGCCAGTTCCTGTTTCGAACCGAAGGTAACAAATCCGGTATTCAGTTCCTCCTCTTTTATTCGCACATCTTCCTGAGTATGTTCCAGTTGTACCTGAGTCTGATTAATTTCATTCCGAACTCTGGCAATGGTTGAATCGCGGCTTGCCAGCTGTCCATGAAAGTCCTGTTGCATTTTCTCAATTGTACTCAATAATTCCTGAATTTGTTTCTCTTTCTCTTCTACCTGCGTATTTTTCATCGCGATCATAGTTTTCAATCCGGAATTGATAGTCTTAGATTCACTTACTTTCTTCTCAAGCGTAGCTATCATTTCATTATTCTGTTTTACATAATCCCCAATCTCTGTTATCATCAGATCAATCTCACCTGGTTTCTTAACCATCTCACGAAGTTTAACGCCATCCATAATCTCCACATGTTCGGATATTTTCATGAGGTTGCTATCAATTTTACCAATGGAGGCAGTCACTTCTTCAACTTCCTTTTCTCTATCCCTAATCTGCTCTTCCAAAGAAGCAGTTCGTGCGGCCAATTGTCTATAATCCTCAGAATCTTTTACAGTAGTACAGGCAAAAGCAGCAAATACAGTGACTACTAGTAAGAATACATTTTTCATAGTGAGTGAGAGCAGATCTTTGTGTTTTAATTTGAGAAACTAAACATGTAACTATTTTCCTAAAAAGAGAAAACTTCATGTAAGAAAATACTTTTTTTGAAAATATTCAAAAGCAAATAATTATATGCATAGCCTAGCTACAGAAAATAACACATTCATTTCAAGCAATTCTCATTTTTTAAAGAGTATACAATTTTGTATATCAGGATGTAATATAAATAAAAAAGAGTAGCAAAAACACTACTCTTTCAATAGGAAAGCTTCGGATTGGTCAGGATTATTTTCTATTTCCAGATATAGTATTTACCCGTAGTTTCAAGATCGTATCCAAGCCATATTTCTGGTGCCTCTCAATAACAACAACTCTTACAGGTATCTCATCCATTAGTCTGTCTGCCCTGACAGAAAAGTTAAATTCTATATTTCTTGATTCAGATTGTCCAATATTGTTTAGTACAAAAGCAGGACGATCTGTAGGTTTAGCATAGTCAGGTAAATAAATGTCCAGACGTGTATCTGATGCGGGTCCCTGACCTTTGTTTTGCAGAACCAAACGTAATTTAACAGGTACATTGGCCAGGTTCAGGTATTGTTCAGCATCTAACCGATAGGCAGTAATCTGTAACTTAGGAGCTTTAAACTCGTCAGTTGTGATATCCAGTGTAATCTCATCGGGATCATATTCGTATTCTTCCCGGATCATTACAGTTACCGTTGCAATGCCGGCTGAAAGATTAAGGCTTCCTTCTATTGGAATACTAACAGTATTCTGTTTGCCAGGAGCCATTGAGTCAATCTGTATTACTGTAGGATAAACCAATCCTTTGACTTCATCTGCATTGGCAGTTTCAGCACTTATAATCAAACGCTGAGAAGTACCTCTTCCAGTATTCTTTATCGTAAATGAAATGCTTCCTTTTTCCCAAGCTTCCAGCAACTGATTACTGTTTTCATCTTTATACATAATATTTGTATAAACTAGTGCAGGCTTTCCTGCTGGCCGATCTTTTCCAACACTGACCACAACATTATCAACTTTCCCACTAACAGTCTGCGCGTGCAGTCTTTCCATGAAAGTGACCAGTATTAGTATAAATAGATAATAAATTTTCATGCAGGTTGTCGTGGCTATCTCCTTTTTGAAGATAGGGTTCTATATGGTACGGATTCTATACTCATTTATTGTATGTAAGCCTGAAAATTTGCAACACTCTGGCGTCGTTTATAACCAAAGTGTTGCAAACTAACTATTATGCGGGATCATCAAGCTTTCTAACCCCGCTTATATTATTGTATGATAACCTTTTTACGATATACAGCCTTACCGGTTACACTCATTACTTCCATTTGGCATATATACATACCAGCCGCTACCCGATTTCCATCACTTCCCTTTCCATCCCAGGTAACTTCATGCAAACCGGTATCAAATGTACCATTCACAAGACTGGTAACTTTCACCCCTGTAATGGTATATATGTCCATCCGAACCTGGTAGGACTGTTCTGATTCAGCCAGAGCAAATGGAATAGTAGTAGTCTGATGGAACGGATTTGGATAAATCTGGCCTAAAGAGCCAAACTCAGGCTTCAAATTTTCCTGAATGTATTCGGCTGTGCCATAGTACATCCGGAATAGAGCTGACTTACCCAATTTAAATTTGTACTCTGTCCAGGATGTTAGGTCTATCACTTTGTTTTGCTGTACATCAAATAAGATCCACTTCTTATCGGTATTCTCAGGCAATTTGTTTGTCCATGAGAATGTAGCATCCTGAGTTCCCAACCCTGAACCAACAGTAAATTCCCAGATAAAGTTTTCCTTCACAGGTACCATATCTTTGGTAAAGTACTTGGCAAAATATTCCGGGTGTTCAAATCGAATATCCAGATACTGAGGTAAACGAGGTAAAGCAATGCGATCTAATTTGTCTTTTCCAACAGCAGCCCGTTCATGCATACCCAAACCTGCAAGATTATACGAAACATCATTTGCCTTCACTGCAAAATTGATTTCCCATAATGCGCCCTCAGTAAAGGCTGATTTTACTTCAGAGCTTGTCCGCCCACTATTGATGGCCTGATTTAATGTTGTTGGAACCACAATACGAGTATCTTCATCCACAAATACAAATCCTCCTCTGTATTTAGGCAACACTGTACTATTGAGATATCCATCATCATATGTAAACAATTGCACTGTTGTATCCAGACTGCTGTTGGCACTTTGTACATCATCCCAGGAAACATCAAAACGATACGGATTACCAATCTGATTCCAACCTCTGGTCAGAAAGATCGGGAACAAGTTGGTTCGGTTCCGACGTACAGTAGTACCAGGTCCTGTATCCAGTGTATCTATTCCAGCCTGATTTCTGGACAAAAACCAATACCCCAGGCCAGGTTCGATTTGGGTTAAACCATTCTGGTATTCCTGTGACTCCATAGTTTCGGTATTATAATGGAAGATCCGCCATTTCTTAATGTCATAGAGCCCCAGATCATCTCTAAACACCGCACTTATATCTGTGTTTTCAAGTTCGAGAGGTACAGATAAAATGTCATATTCTTTTGTTTTGCTTCCAGCTTTCAAAGCTCCTCCTTCAGAGAACAAGCGGCCAGATTTTGTAAACTTATGATAAGCGTACAAAATAGTAGTCTGAGAAGGATTACTATTAAGTGTACTATCAAATGTAAGCTCAAAATAATATTCTAATCCGATTTTATCCGGATCTATCATTTCACGGGTTATTGTACCTGTAAAAGACAGACCTTGTAAAGTCAGATCCTGAGTTTGCCAGGCAGTGGTATCA
The DNA here is from genome assembly GCF_030068545.1 of Xanthocytophaga flava. Taxonomy (NCBI): domain Bacteria; kingdom Pseudomonadati; phylum Bacteroidota; class Cytophagia; order Cytophagales; family Rhodocytophagaceae; genus Xanthocytophaga; species Xanthocytophaga flava. The sequence goes on from NZ_JASJOR010000024.1 coordinate 124,873, forward strand.
GCACTTGTAATTCCACGATAATACATTTTTCCACTAATGCCAGGTAATCTCTGTGATAACTGAGCCTGTACCTCCATAGCAGCAACAGTATCCGGAACAAGCAACTCTTCTTCTGAGGCAGTCAACTCCACCGGAGGAGCCTGTTCTATTGTAAAACTCCATGATGTAGGATCAGAAATACCTGTATAGGCATTGTTAGCCCGGTCTGTTATAGCCCCATTTCCAATCAGAACATATACTTTAGATAACGGTTCAAATGCACTAGATGGTTTTATAATTAACTGATTGTCTGCAGTAGTTATTTGAGAACTACTTACATCAAGTACAGTAGAAACTCCATCAACAACCAACGTAACAGAGCCTTTTCCTTTCTGAATGGGTTCTGTAAAAGTTGCCTTTAAGATAGCAGTCCGGCTTACACCTTTTACATTAGGAGCTGGGTCCAGTGCATTTAAGGATATAAGTCCAGGAGGAATATCATCAATGAAAGCACTTGATGTAAAATACCATATTCTCTTATCAGTAATACCTGCAAATGGATTACCTGAAAGGTCTGTAATACTATTTGGATCTATCAGAACAGAAATCAGTTCACTTGTTTTTGGTAAATCACCTGAAGGGTTAATAATAAGCATATTATTAACAACACTTATTTGGTTACTACCAAATGAAATACGATACAAAGCAGCATCATTCTGCATAATAGTCACATTCGCAGTGGTTTTAAGACTTTCATTAATTTTAATAGGTTCATTGAAAGTCACAATCAAATTGGTATTATAAGCAACCTTTGGGGCACCCACTTCAGGAGAATACGCATTTACAGTAGGCGGATCCTTGTCTTCAATATAGAATGTCCATGGATCGCTATCACTAAAACCAGCAAAGCTATTATCATTAGTATCGACAAAAGCACTGGAAGGAATAATAACTTTTACAGTAGCACCGACAGGGAAGCCTGATGGGAAGTTGATGTAGACTTTTGCAGAATCACTGGCATCTACTTCAACACCAGAGCCTTCTACATCAACTGTATTAACAGTAGAATTTACAATAACTCGAATCACTCCTTCATATTTCTTCATCTTTCTGTCGAATATCAGTGTCAGTCGTACTGTGTTAGCACTTACTGTATCACCACTATCGGGTATACGTTGTTTTACAGAAGGCATAGTTGTTACAGTACTGTTCAACGTACTGAAGTTCCAGTCTTGAGGGTCAGGAATACCAGCTTTATTTTTGTATACAAACTGATTACCAGCTAAATCTGTAAAGGCATCACTTGGAACAATTACGTTCACGTTAGCACCAGGAGCCAGATCGTGATCCGGATTTATTGTTACTATATTATTATTCAATGTAATTTGTGAACTGCTCACTGGAATTACACTTTCCACACTGTTGTTGTTAATAATGATATTCCCTTTTCCTTTACGAATACGCTCTGAGAATACAATTTTCATATTCTGGCTGACTTTTACATTGGAAGATCCATCATCCGGGTCCAGTATCTGAACAATAGGTGCAATGGTATCCGAAGGGTCAGCAGTCAGGAAGTTCCACTCCTGATCATTTACATATCCTGCGAATTGATTCCCTACACTATCTACAATAGAACCTTTGCTAATTTGTACGGAGACATTTGTATTAGGAGGTAATTTTGCAGGAGGTGTTATAGTCAGTATATAAGATCCTGTCTGAAGGTTATTCGAAAATTTCAGATAAGAACCCGCATCTTTAAAATTTAATGTCTGCGTTCCTATAGTGAGGGTTCCCTGTTGATTATTAAAGATGGGTTCATTGAAACTCATAATCAACTGAGAGTTCAGAGGCACATCTACAGCATTGTCTCTAGGTGAAAGAGTACTCACTAAAGGAGGATCATTGTCTGGAGGTGGCACAGTAGTGAAGTTCCATTGCTTATCAGCAGCTTCAGAGTTAACGCCTTTATATGCATTGCCAGCCAGATCCATAAATGTACCAGAAGGAATCTGAACAGAGATATTACTTTTGTAAGGTAACCCATCCGGTGGGGTAATGTATACAGTTCTCCCATTGGCAGCAATCACTACAGCCGGGTCATCCACAGCAATAGTTTGTGTTGTGGAAAGAGTGCTACTTACTTCATTTAGAAGAATGATGCCTGCCCCCTTCTTAATTGCCTCATTAAATGTAATAGAAAGAACAGCATCTATCTTAACATATGTACTGCCAGGAGTAGGTATAAAGGCAGTAGCAGTAGGCGCATTGACATCTGCAACTGTAAAATTCCAGGTAGAAGCATCATTGATTCCTGCATATTTATTTCCAACCAAATCTTCAAAAGTTCCTTCAGGCATACGAATGTATACTTTGTCTTCAGAGTTGAAGGACCTCACCGGAATAGTCACTTTTGTACCATTGGTAATCTGTGTTGCTGTAGCTAGCACACTATCTCTAACTACACCATTAACATAAACATAAATACGTTTGTTAGCAATAGCTTTCACTGTTTCTGAAAAGGTCAGCTCTAACGGAGTATCAGGTGCCACATTTTGTGTTCCGCTGACGGGTCTGTATGTAACAATCCGAGGAGGTATCACATCTCGAACTGTAAATTTCCAGGTATCTACTCCTATACCCAGAAACTCATTTCCACTAAAGTCTACAAAAGAGGCAGCATCAACAGTTACATACAATGTACTGCCAGAAGGGAGCAAACCATTAGGCCCTGGATTGATTAATATCTGATTCGGGTTTGAAGAGTTAATTGATACCTGTGTTGCATCTTTCACATTAATAGTATATAAGGCATCTGCCACACCGGTTCTAAAGATTCGTACAAATCCAATATTTGGTTTTACAGGCTTGTCAAATGTAATACTTAGTATTTTATCCTGACCAACATCTGATGCGGTACTAAGCGGATCTAATGTCAGAGCAATTGGATTGGTGTAATCTACTATTGTAAAGTTCCACGCAGAGGTATCTTTCAGTCCAAAAGCATTTCCATCCAGGTCGGTAAACGCACCATCAGGTATATATACTGTTACCCTAGCATTGGAAGGGAAAGCTGTTGACTGACGAATTATCACAGTAGATTCTCCATCTTTCATCCTTACCAGATTGGTATCAGTCACATTGATAACCCGTCCTGTAGTACCAGTGGTTGTTTTTAAAAACAGGTTAATTTCTCCTTTACCTCTTTTCATAGCTTCCGAGAAATTAATGACCATTTCAGTATTGGATGCAACTCGGGTAGCTTCATCTTCAGGAGTTTTGTTGGCAATATAAGGGAGCACTACATCCGAAACTGAGAATTTCCAGCTATCTGCTGTAGTTAGTCCGCCATACGTATTACCAGCAAGATCTGTAAATACATCATCAAACATAAGTATACTTACAGTAGCACCTGACAAGAACTCCTTATGTAGAATTGACACCTGTGATACCGTTTTATTTCCAACGGTAATAGTAGTAATCTGTACAGAATCGTTGGATACAGACATAGTCTCTGTACGGTTCCCCTGCTGATTGCTAACTTCTGTAAGAATGATTTTGCCTGTTCCTTTCTTAATTCTCTCACTAAAAATCATAATCAATGGTGCAGTTGTAGCAACACCACTCTGTCCAGGTGTTGGAGATAATCTATCAACTGTTGGCCTGATTATATCAGCAGCCTTAAAGTTCCAACCAATCAGACTTGTTAATCGATTACCAGATAAATCTTCTACAGCCGAAGCAGGTACTTGAACAGTAACTGTAGCTTCAGAATCAAAAAGTGTTGTATGCGAAATTTTCATCACAGCTCCACTAATCTGAACTCTAGCATCTGTAACAGAAATCTTCTCTACCTTACCAGTACTTTGTGTAATAGTAATTGTATCTGTAGCAGAACCGATCCGTATACTTTCGCTAAATGTAATTGAGATCACTTCATCTATTTTTATACCTGTAGTTTGTCTGTCCGGTGAAAGCGTTTTCACTATTGGAGCTATAATATCAACTATTTTAAAGTTCCAGGTAGTCTGACTGGAAATACCAGAATAAGGATTGGCGCTGCTGCTTAAATCCACAAACACTCCGGCAGGCATCGTAACATATACAGAAGCTTCCGATGGGAATGAAGGAAGATTACTTGTGAATGGATTAATGGTTACAGTTTTATTATCAGAAGAAATGCTAACGGCTGCATCATTCACAGGAATTGGATACGCTGTACCATTAACAACCACACGAATAGTACCTGTATTTTTCTTTACTGGCTTGCTGAATGTTAGCTTCAACAATGCGTTTACCGATACATTGGTAGAATCGTCTTCAGGTGAAAATACCCTAACAAAAGGCACATCAGTGTCAACTACCTTAAAGGTCCATACTTTGGCATTCTGCAATGCATTTCCAGCCAGATCAGTAAATGCGCCTGCTGGTATTGTTACTTCGATAGTTGAATTAGAGCCAAAGTCATCCGGATCAATGGTTACTGTATTTCCTGTTATTTTGACTTTGGCAGTATTGGTCACATCAATTGTCTGACTTGATCCTGAAGCAGGCTTTAGTACTATCGTTCCGGCACCTGTCTTCACGGCCTCATTAAACGTAAGTGTCACGCTGGAATTTACAGGTGCATCCGGAGGATTCTGAGGAGAATAGTCAGTAATGGTTGGGAAGATATAATCTTCAATAGTAAAATGCCAGCCTGTGGAAGTAGTAATTCCAGCAAACTTATTTCCGGAAGCATCTTTAAATGCTCCAGCTGGTACCAATACATATACATCGGCATTAGATGGCCATGAACCAGAAATCGGGATAGTAACAATCTTCCCTACAGGAGTCAGAGTACTCACAGGGATTATATGTTTTCTAACCTGATTTACATACACGCTAATTGTATCTTCTCCTGAAACTACATCCTCACTAAAAGTCATAGTGAGTAGTTTATTTCTACTTACATTCTTCTCTTCATTAACAGGTGAAAGTGTAGCGACAGGGGCTTCTACATCTGCCACTGTGAAGCTCCACTGATACCCTACAGATCGGTTGTTTTCTACATCCAGGAATGCCCCATCCGGTATAGTCACTGTCACTTTAGCTCCTGAAGGTAAATTTTGTGGTAATTGAATAGAGATGGTATTTTGCCCAATGATGGTTACCCGACTACTGGTGACATCAATGGATTGAGTAGTACCTCCAGCTGGTGCGATAGTAATCTTACCTGTATTTTTCTTGATCGCCTCACTAAATGCAGCAAGTATAGTCACATTAGGCTGTACATTGGTCTCATTCTTGTTTGGATCTGTTGTCTGAACAGTAGGAGCTATTACGTCTGCTACAGTGAAACTCCAGTTGTTAATACCATCAAATGCATTTCCTGCCAAATCCGTAAATGCTCCAGCAGGAATAATTACGGTTATTGTCCCTGCAGTAAAGTTAGCATGAGGAATAGTAATCGTTCGTTTATCATCAGAGAAAACAATACCTGCATTAGGAAGAGTAATACTCCCCTGAGGTAAAATAGTAATCGTGCCACTATTTTGTTTGACAGGCTCACTGAACGTAATACTTAGTGTTGTTGCGGGTGCTACATTAGTTGATCCGATCGTTGGGGAAAGTGACTCAATAGTAGGCTTTTCATTATCAATAACTGTAAATGACCAGACTGTATCACTGGTTATTCCAGCATAACTGTTTCCAGACAAATCGGTGATCAATCCCTCCGGAATCAATATATATACTTTCTGCCCGGATTTGAATGAGAAGCTTCTGTTTAATGTTACAATTCCAGTTGTCCCAAATATAACATTGTTGATATTGATACGTTGTATCTCACCACCATTGTTTATAGTGATATCACCATCTGTTCCTTTTTTTACTTGTTCACTGAATGTAAGTACTAACTCCCTGTTAACACCTACATTCGTTTCTCCAGGTGTTGGGGAATATGTCCTTACCGTAGGCGCAGTAATATCACCAGTCGTAAAGTTCCAGACTGTAGTACTGCTGATACCAGCATAAGGCAAGTTAGCCAGATCTGTAAATGCTTTTCCATCGATCAAAACATACAAAGATGTTTCTGAAGGCAAAGTTGGTAGTGTATACGTAATAGTGTTACCTGGCAAACCACTACCCGAACTGGCATTTAACGTTACTATCGGTGTGGAATTATTTTGCTGATAAATGGATATTTTCCCGGTTCCTGCTTTGACTGTTTCTGAAAATGTCAGCTTCAGCGTAGTATTAACAGAGACATTAGTTGAATTGTCTGTAGGAGTAAAGGTATTCAGAGTTGGAGGAATAACATCATTTACTGTAAATTTCCATGGACTTCCACTGCCAATTCCTGCAAACTTATTATTATTTGCCAGATCCACGAATGTACCTTCATCCATCGTAACAGATACAGTCGCTCCGGAAGGAATACCATTAGGGAAGAAACTGGATAGAATCACATCCACAATTCGTTTATCACTCCGAACTGATACAGCAGAATTTGAAACAGGAATGACCACATCATTGGTTATACCTGTAACCTTTAATCGAATATTGCCACTACCAATCTGAATATCTTTATCAAAGGTAAAGCTTAAGTTAGTATTGGTGGGTTGATTGGTTGCCCCCAGCGTTGGTGAATAAGCAGTAATGACTGGCGCATTGGTGTCAATAGTAGTAAATGTCCATTTACCCGGATCTTTTATTCCTGCAAAGGCATTTCCGGCCAGATCTGTGAATGCACCATTATCTATTAGTACATAGACACTAATTGCTGTAGGCAGATTAGCACTCAACTTAGCTGTAACAACACTTCCATTTACTTGTAGCAAAGATGTATCAGCTACAGATATAGTCTGCAACAACGTATTATTGCTGGTTTGGTAAATAGAAAATGATCCTGTACCCGATTTCTTTACAGCTTCATTAAAAGTAATAACCAGATTGGTATTTACTGCCACTCCTGAAGCAGTAGTAATCGGACTCAAAGAAGCAATTTCCGGTGCAACAATATCTGCAGTAGTAAATCGCCATGTCTGATCATTACTAATCCCTTCAAAGCTGTTGCCTGCCAAATCTTTAAATGTACCAGGGAATATCAATACATAGATAGTATCATTTGACAAAAAGCTACTATGAGGGATCCTGGCAGTAGTAGCATTTGTTAATGTCACCTGACTTATATCAACAGTCTGATTAGCATTTTTGGATGAGAACAACAAAATTTTACCAGATGTGCCTTTTTGAATAGCTTCATCAAACACAATAATCAATGGATCATTTACTCCTACATTCCCTTTGCCGTTTGTAGGGTTAAGAGTGGAAATAGCAGGGGCTTTGCCGTCTGCTACTTTAAATCGCCATTCTGTAGCAGAAGAAATACCATCAAAAGCATTGCCTGCATTATCCGTAAATGCACCTGCATCTATGGTTACATAGATTTCAACTCCAGAAGTTGGAAGAGCATTGTTTAGAATTGTGACCGTATTACCTGTAATCAGTACTTTACTTGTCGTGTTGGCAGAGATGGTCTCTATAGGATTGGAAGTACCTACCTGATAAATTTTAATCTTATTGGCAGTTCCGGTACCAGCTTTAACAGCTTCACCAAAGGTAATAACCAAGTTAGAGGAAGAAGCAACATTCGTTGCAGTATTCGCAGGTGATAATTGAGTATAGTTCGGTTTGGTATTATCTATAATTGTAAAGTTCCAGTCTGTTGTATTTGAAATACCTGTAAAGAAGTTACCAGTTGAATCGGCAAAGGCGCCATAAGGCACCAAAACAAATACAGAAGCCCCAGAAGCAAATCCACCAGACTTAATTGCTGAATAATTTATAGAAACCACATTATCAGCAATGGTCACATTGGAATTAGAAATTGCGATGCTGGTTGGAATTCCATTTTCAGAAATAATAATAGACCCAGCTCCTTTTTGAACTTTCTCACTAAAAGTAATTTTCAATGTTTTGTTACGGGCAACATTGGTAGCATTATCAGCAGGATCTAATCCATTGGCAGCAAGTACAGGTGGTTGTGTATCTGCCACTGTAAACTTCCATGCTCCAGAAGCTATACCAGAGAAAACATTTCCTGAAAGATCTGCAAATGCAGTAGCGGGAACTTGTACAGAGACCGTAGCTCCTGAAACCAAAGCAGAAGGCAAGGTTATCACAACCGTATTGTTTGTAATCGTAACCTTGCTATCTGTGACATCAATAGTCAATGTTGGATTTCCAGTACCTTGTGAAACGGTAATATTTCCGGTTCCCTTCTTAATAGGCTCACTAAATGTCATCACCAGACTTGTATTCGCAGTTACATTGGTTGCGCCATTGGACGGGTTCGTATCACTTAGAGTAGGAGCCTGAGTATCTGCAACTTTGAAATTCCATTTGGAAGCATCAGTAATCCCTGCAAAAGCATTTCCTGCATCATCCGAGAATGATCCAGGAACTACTAACACATATATAGTAGCACCAGAACTAAAAGCCTTAGGAGGCGTAATTGTGACAATATTACTGTTGGTACCACTGATTACAACACTGGAACTGTTGACAGGCACAGTCTGTGAGTCACCAGAAGAAGAGACTAAGAGAATAGAACCATTTGACTCTTTATTTATTTTCTCACTAAATGTGATAACCAGTTTGGCGTTAGCAGCTACATTGGTAGCATTATCCAATGGCTGTAATTGTGTATAAGTAGGTGGTATAGTATCTGAAACTGTTTTGAATCCCCAGGTAGTAGTGTCACTCGCAGGAATTCCAGCATAGGCATTGCCTGCCAGATCCTGAAAAGCTCCTGATGTAATCTGAACACTTACATAGGTATTAACAGGCAATACCAGTGGTGGAGTAATGGTTACAATGCTATCTTGTACTACTACAGCATTTCCAGTAACGGGAATACCCTGACTAACAGACCCTTTATCTAAGACAATCGTTCCACTCGCCCCTTTTTTTACTTTTTCACTAAATACAATCCTTAATTTAGCAGTAGGCATAACACCCGTTGTACCATCAGCAGGATCATAAGAAATGGCAGTAGGATTTATGTAGTCGACAATCTGGAAAGTCCAGTTAGCAGTAGTATTACCTGCAAATTTATTTCCACTTACATCTTCAAATGTGTTAGCAGCAATTTCAACACTCACACTGCCTGAAGATGGAAAGTTGTTCACCGGATTAATCGTCACAATACTGTCATTAGAGATTGTGACCAATGCACTTGTTACGGCAATAGTTTCCAACACTGTGCTACCTTGCTTAATCACAATGTTGCCAGTTCCTTTCTGTACTTTTTCAGAGAGTCTAAAAACCAGATTAGCATCAGCAGCCACATTCGTAGCTCCATTAGCAGGACTATAACTATTGGCTACTAAAGTAGGTGCTATGATATCGGCGGCCTGAAATGACCAGCTTGAAAAACCAGCGAATTTGTTCCCACTTAAATCTTCGAATGTATTTGCCCCAATACTCACACTTATGCTTCCAGAAGATGGAAAATCACTGGTAGGATTGATGGTTACAATACTGTCGTTAGTGATTGTTACATTCGAGGCAGTCACAGCTATAGTTTCTACCACTGTTGATCCGTTTCTAATCACAATATTTCCTGTTCCCTTCTGTGTTTTTTCAGATAAACGAAACACCAGGTTAGCATTAACAGCTACTTTGGTTGCATTGTTTGTAGGAGACAAACTAGAAGTGATCAAAGCCGGAACTGTATTATCTATTGTAAAGCTCCATGCATCTGAACTATTGCCTCCATAAACATTACCTGTCAGATCTGAAAATGCACCAGAAGCAATTGTCACTGTAATATTTCCAGCTGCAGGCAGATTGTTTACAGGATTGATTGTTA
>NZ_JASJOR010000025.1:0-130288 GCF_030068545.1 Xanthocytophaga flava
AAGATCCCTTGGCGACCAGGACGTACCTTCCCTAGACCCAGACAGAAAAGTTCCCGACGAAAATTTCCTACTCATAAACGATCTGGATTGTAAACAGTCCTTAAGTTGACAGCATTGAGCGGACGCTGCGTTGGTGGGTAAAACTCTGTTTGGGTGCTAACCCAAACCTAAACAAGTATCAATTTGTCCCAACGCAACGGACGTTGCTTTCAAATTAGGTCCGAACGGACGTTCGAACCAGCGCTCTCTTTTTAAAACCGCCATTTCCAGAAAAGATATAGCACAAGATAAGAGGCTAACCTCGTCGCAGGAGGAGGCCAACGCACCTACACGACCATCTGCGATTAAAGTCATCGCAACTCTCTTTGTGGCTTTTCTATCAAGGATTCTTACATCTTATCCTTTATTCTTTTCAAGAATTCGGTAAATCTCTTGCCTTGAAGCTTTGATTTTTCTAGTTTTGGTAGCTGACTATTTTAGTGTCCACATATCGCACTCCTTCTCTGAAGATACCCTATTTCTATGGTAAACAGTAATGCTTTGCATTGCCTTAACCATTTATCAGAGACATCAGGCAAACTCGCCTGACGTATTTTCTATGTCTTTTTAAAAATTTACAAAAATGAAATGTCACTATTTCATCTCGGGTATGTTATGCCTGCTTCCAGGCATGCTATGTACCTGCAAACTAGTACGTTCATCCAAAAACGATTCTTTTATGTCAGAACATATAAATAATACTCAGCTTATTCGTGAAGTCTATCGCCGCATATTTGGACAAGCTGATGTTGAATTTGCCAATAAAGTAATTGCGGAAGACTATATCCAGCACAATCCGATGATTAAAACAGGCAAAGCCGGCGTTATGGAGTTTATAGGTTATCTTACATCTATTCCCCGTCCGGCAAATCCTGTTAAGCCGTTTATGCGCTTTATTGCAGAGGGACCCTATGTAATTGTCCATTCCAGCATGCCCTGGCAAAATCAGCAGAATGCCACTGTAGATTTGTATAGGATACAAGATGGCAAACTAACTGAGCACTGGGATGCTGTTGAAATCGAACCTTCCTCTACAGCCAGTGGCAATCCTATGGTTGAAGGCCCTGTAGAGATAGAGGATACTGGTTATACAGAGCAGAATAAGTCGATAGTCCGGAAGTTTTATGAGGATGTCTTTATTTCTCAGCATAGGACTTCACTTGACAACTATGTTGATCCTGCTTTGATTCAGCATTTGCCCGAAGTTGCAAATGGGCAGGCAGGTCTGCAGGAATATATCAGTACGACAACAGTTGTTCGCACCCGGATACATCGGATCATTGGTGAAGGGAACTTTGTTGTGGTGCAGGCAGAAGGAAAAGTAAAAAACGATTCGTATGTATTCTATGATCTCTTTCGCCTGAGTAAAGAAAAGATTGTAGAACAATGGGGCGTTAAGCAGGCTATACCTGCTACTATGGCCCACTCAAACGGAATGCTTTAAAGCTTCCTCACTGTACTAGTAAAGCAAAAGAGCCATTTCCTTTTCAGGAGTGGCTCTTGACTCATTTATACAGAAGCTAAGTAAAAAAATCGTTTGTAAGACAACTCGTTACAGGCTTTTGTCAGGAAGAAAAATCAAAACAGCAAATGATACTACTGGCAATACACAGGCAATACCAAACCATTTCCAGAACGACCTTCCTCTGCTATTCGCCACATAACCTGTTACCAGAGGCACCATGAACATCATGCCTAGTAACCCTATCAGAAAATCCATTATGTGTATTTGTATAGTTTGATGAATGACAAACAGACGAAGTTGTCTGATCGCAAAATGCAGATGCAATTATAACAATGTACAACCAAAAAATGTAACAGAAAAAGGCGTTTTTTTTAAGATCAGACGTTAGTTATTAGTTCTTTTCTATACCATATCGGTTAAAAACAATTTAACAAGACATACCCGAAAAGGTTATCTACCTTGTTCTCTATACCTCTTAATCTTATTCATCTTAAAAGACAAAGTCATATCCAGTACTATAGATTGTTTGTCCACAATATATTCCAGCAAGGAGGCTGACAATGTTAAAGCTTTATCTTTTTTTACTGAATCCGATGTAATGCGTGATGCATATACAAATAATATATCTGAAAGATATTCTAGCTGTTTTAACTGGTCTTTCTCTGAACCCTCTACTATCAACTGCGCAATTGCCTGTAGATCCAATTCCAACAACTCATCCAAACCTTTACCTGTAACTTTTTGAGCAATGGCGTTACTTTGAGCTAATGCCTGCTCTATTCTACCTTCTTCTACCAATCCTACTACACGGGCAAGCATATCACGGATCTGCTCTAAAACACGTAAGATTAAATCTCTGCTATAAGCCATATGAATAATTTATGAGAGGAATATTTCTGATGCAGGATCAGGATAATCAAAAATAAGTCTTTACCTGTAATTCATCAAAAAGAAAACGACTTTGCTCTGTCTTGTAAACAATAGCAAAGTCGTTTCTGGAAAAATCCAGTATATAATTACTTGGTTTCTTCTGAAAGCGATGGCACAGGGGCAATCGAATCAGATTTACGGCCAAAACGTTTTTTCACTTTAGTAATTGCCAGTTCAAATGTCAGATAGGCAGAAGGCACCAGTACCAGTGTCAATAATAGTGAACTGGTCAGACCACCTATAATTACCCAGGCCAGACCGTTTTTGGTTTCGGCCCCAGCACCAGACGCCAATGCAATCGGCAACATACCAAAGATCATAGCAATGGTCGTCATCAGGATAGGACGCAAACGTTCTCTACCCGCCTCTACCAATGCTTCCCTTACAGGCATTCCCTGTTCCTTCAGGTGATTGGTAAAGTCTACCAGCAGGATCGCGTTTTTAGCCACCAGACCCATCAGCATGATCATCCCAATAATAGAGAAAATACTCAGGTTTTCAAGAGCTAGTGCCAATGCCACTAGTGCACCAATCAACGCCACAGGCAGTGAGAACAATACAATAAACGGATACAGGAAGGAATCGTATAAGGCTACCATGATCAGATATACGAATACAATAGCAATCAACAACGCAATACCCAGACTACCAAACGCATCCGATTGCTGTTGAAGTGAACCAGCATACTCAATCACAATGCCTTCCGGCAGTTTCTTTGTTTGCATAACTTTCTGAATATCTGCCCCTACTGTACCAATCGGACGACCAACTACCTGAGCATTGACTGTAATAGCAGACAAACGATCACGGCGTTCAAGTTTGCTGGCTCCCAGTTCCTGAGATACAGTAGCAAATTGCTTCAGCGACACCAGCTTACCCTGATTATTCACAAAGGGAATATTACTCACATCCTCACTGTTGGCCCGGTTAAAACGATCCAGGGCAATATTTATATCGTATTCATATTGTCCCTCTCTGTATTTTGAGTCATCGTTACCATTAAAGGCTGTACGCAGCGTGCTACCTACATCACTTACAGAAAGTCCTAATGATGCCATACGTTCCCGGTCCAGTTGCACCTGTAATTCAGGATTTGGATCTTCCACTGAAAACTCCACATCTGTTGTACCAGGTGTTTTCTTTACCACACCCATAACCATTTCTGCTGCCTGACGCACTTTTTCCAGGTCTGTTCCCTTCAATACAATCTGTACAGGAGCAGTATTGGCATTTCCTGTAATACTGGTAGCAGCAGCTTTGGCTTTTATGCCAGGAAGTTTCTGAATCTTCTCCTTTATTTTTGCACCAAACTCTTCAGTCGTTACCGAACGTTCCTTGCGATCTACCAGAAGCACCGTTAGTTCTGAACGGTTGTTGGAACCTGTTCCTGCTCCCATCTGTGCACTGGTGTACCCTACCTTACTCAAAACCAGCTTTACTTCAGGTTGTTCCATTAGTAGCTGTTCTACTTTCCGTGTGGTCTGATTGTTCTGGTACATAGTTACCTGTGGTTCTAGTTCCAACTGAATAATCATTTCGCCACGATCACCCTGCGCAGCAAACTCACTTCCGATAAATCCGGCAGGCACCAGCGCGATAGACCCTACAAATAATATAAATGCACCCAGATAGATTGCCCACCGATGTCCCAGACTCCACTTTAAAATGCGTGTGTAGAAATCCTGAAGGCGAGTAAACAAGTCTTCAAATCCCAGTGAAATACGTCCCCAGAGAGTATTTTTGGTAAAATGGTCCAGCTTTCCGAAACGGGAAGCCAGCATAGGTGTAATAGTAAAAGACACAAACAAACTCATCAATGTAGAGAATACGACCACCAGCGCAAATTCACGCAGAATATTCCCAATCAATCCGGATACCAGTGACATCGGTAAGAATACCACCACGTCCACCAACGTAATGGCAAGAGCTGTAAAGCCAATCTCATTCCGTCCATCCAGTGCAGCAGTACGTTTATCTTTACCCATTTCCATATGGCGGTAAATATTCTCCAACACCACAATCGAGTCATCAACCAGAATCCCTACTACCAGCGAAAGAGCCATCAAGGTCATCAGGTTAAGCGAGAAGTTGAAGACATACATCAGAATGAATGTAGAGATCATAGACGCTGGAATCGCCACCATGACAATCAGTGAGCTACGTAAGCTATGCAGGAATATCAACATCACAGCAGCTACAATGATTACAGCCAGAATCAAGTCTTCCTGAACCGCATTGGCAGAGGCTAAAGTATAGATAGAACTGTCATTGGCGATATTGAACTTCACTTTTTCAGCAGCATACATCTTCTCAATCTTACTTAGTTCGGCTTTTACCTTTTTGCTTACATCTACCGCATTGGCGTCTGCCTGCTTTTGCACAATCAAACCAATGGAAGTACGTCCGTTGATACGGTTGATAGTTGTAATTTCGGCAATTCCGTCTTCTACCTCTGCAATGTCCTCCAGGGTAATCCGACTTCCGTTCGGCTGGTTAGAGATCACCAGTTTACGCAACTGGTCCAGAGAGGTAAACTTAGCAGCAATACGCAAACTATATTGCTGATCTGTGGTTTCTACCTTTCCTGTTGGGAAGTCCTGATTGGCAGTAATAATGGCCTGCGTAACCTGATTGAGCGACAGGTGATAAGCCTGTAAACGTTCAGGGTCCAGGTTTACTTTAATCTGACGTTCTTCGCCACCTACCAGCGTGATCTGTCCTACCCCCTGTATCTTTGCCAGCTGAGGTTGTATCCTATCCTCTACCATCTTGTAAAATGTAGTGGGGCTCACATTGGCAGATACCCCCATTTGCAGAATAGGCAAATCGTCTGTTGAGAACTTATTTATAGTAGGTGCCTCTACATCATCTGGTAACTGTGATAAGATCGAGTTTACTTTTCGTTGAGCATCCTGCACGGATTCATCTACATTAGCAGATTGCAACAACTGAATCACCACCATTGATACACCTTCCTGAGAAGTTGATTGAATCTTGTCCAGGTTTTCCAGTGAGGATAAGGCATCTTCAATCTTTTTCGTTACAGATGTTTCAACCTCTCCTGCCGCAGCTCCCGGATATAACGTAATCACAGACATCACCGGAGCTTCAAACTTTGGAAGCAGGTTGTAATTAAGCTGAGAGTAACTCAGCAGACCCAATATACCCAGCACGGTAAAAATTACAATTACCAGTGCAGGTCGTTTAATGGAAATCTCGGTAATAGACATAGTTTCCGTAAATTAAAAATCGTGACGTTGAATAATTTTTACCTTTACTGAATCACTGCCACATGAGCATTGTCGTAGAGGTTAATTTGTCCGGTAGTAACTACCTTCTCTCCTTCTTTCAATCCATCCAGCACTTCCAATGCTGTACCGTTATCTCCTCCAATCGTAACTTTACGAAGTTTCACTACATTGTTTGCTCCCACCACATACACCTGTGCATCTTTGATACTACCTACCAGTGCTTCACGTGGGATCTGCAAAGTAGGCACCTGGCTCTTACGATTAAAGGCAACATCTACATAGGTACCAGCCTTTAATGGATTCTTAGACTGATTAACCAACTGTATTTCTACCGGATAGTTGTGCGCATCATCGCCTCTGGGACTAATAAAGGTTATTTTTCCTTCAAATTTTACTCCCGGATATACCGAAGCTGTCAGACTTACCGGATCACCTAGCTTTAGTGCATACACATCCCGCTCTGCTACATTCAACTGCACTTTTAACTTAGATACATCTACCAGTGTGCCAATAGAAGCGCCGACATTGACAAAAGCACCTGTCTCTACTGGTTTCAATGTGATAACTCCACTGATTGGCGCAACGATATTTGTATTATTCAGTTCTTTCCGAGCCTGTTCCAGCTGGTTTTTTGCATTGTCATAGGTAAGCTGGTATTGTTGAAGCTGAGCCTCTGTAGCAGCTCCACCTTTGAATAGATTGGTATAGCGATCTACGTTCTGTTTAGCATTGGCAAGGGTCTGTTCAGCCGTAGAAACCGCCAATGACTTCACCCGTGCATCTACCCGTGCCAATACCTGTCCCTGGCGTATCTGGTCACCCAGTTCAAAGTTTACACTGGTCAATGTACCAGCTACTTCAGCCTTAATATCTATCACCTTATTGGCTGTTACAGTCCCAACCAGTGTCAGATTCTTTTCACTTGCTTTGCTTTTTACTTCTGCCACATTAACCGAAATTTGTACTCCGGTTGTATCGGGCATTTGTTTCTTTGCGTCAATCTGTTTTTTGTTGTTCATCAGCCGGAAACCTACCAGAGCTATAACAACGATAATGACTAGTATGGTGAGAATGCGTTTCATGTTTCTATAATATATAAGAGTATAGTATCAGTTATTATTTAGCGGAATTCAAATAGGGAAGCAGATTTCCTTTAGAACGTTCAATATTCAATCGTGCTCTATACAAGTCCAATAATGTAGTGATATAAGTATTCTGTGCCTGACGCAATGAGGTCTCTGCATTTACTACATCTGTGGAAGTGCCTACTCCTTCTCTGAATTCTAGTTGGGTTATCTGGTAAACTTCCTGAGCCAATTCAACATTTTTCTGTTCTGACTCAATACGCTGTACTGTATTACGATATTGGGTTAGTGAGTTAGCAACTTCCAGACTAATATTTTGCTTTGTCAGAGTAATATTTTCTTCGATCTGACGGGCTTTTAACTTAGATTGTTGAACCTGAGCACTTCGTTGTAAACCATCGAATATTGGAATACGTAATCTTAGGCCAATAGAGGAAGAAGTATAGTCTATCCAACCATTTCCTGGTGTTTTAAAGAATCCAAAATTAGAACCCTGTCCTGTATATCCGTAATTAGCAAACGCCGTTAATGTCGGATAATAACCACTTGCTATATTACGTTTATCCAACCCTTGTAAAGCCAGGTTAGTTTGTAAAATCCGATAGTCTATCCTGCCTTCAAAAGAATTTTCAGACGCATCAGAATAAAAAGCGTCAGATTCATTAAAGGTCAATGTTGTATCACTAAGAGTAATCTGTTCAGTTAATGGCATTCCCATCTGAAACTTCAGGTTGTTCAGAGATTGTAGTAAACTTAACTCTGATTGCCGTATTTGTGATTGCAGGTTGCTGGCGTTTACCTTTAGTCGGCTTACATCCACCTGTTTTGCTACTCCATTTTTAAATTGTAATTCAGTACTATTAAGAGTAGCTTGAGTATTTGTAAGGTTGGAATGTAGCAACTGTAACTGCTTTTGAGCAACAATCACCTGATAATAAGCATCTGCAATAGAATAGGCAGTTTGCTCATTTACTTGTTGGGTATTCTGTTGATAAAGTTGATTAGAATACTTTGCAGCCTTTAAGCCAACCCAAAAGGATGGATCAAAAAGCATCTGGGTAACCTCTCCAGAAAGATTAGTATTAAATTGATATCCTGCCTTGATCCCTCCTTCTGCCAATCCAGGAATTATGAATAAAGGAATCTTTATCCTATCTTCAAATGTTCCATTCACATTTACCTGAGGTAGTCCACGACCTCTGATCTGACGTACTTGCTGTTGTGCAATTTCCTCATCATAACGAGAAACTTTTAATTTACTGTTTTTTTTGGTGGCATACTCAATACAATCTTTTATGGAAAAAGAAGCACTGGAATCTGCCGTCTGTGCCCACATAGGCTGACTGATCACTAACCCAATCAGGATCAATAACCGACATCCGGCAGCGTGAAAGAAACGCTTTTTAAAAGTGGAATTCATAGAAGTATTAAAAGTTGAATAGCAAAAAAATTATTGTATACTTTTGATAAAGCGACGAGTAGCTCTTTCCAGATAAAGCTCAGGCTCCCAGGCATCTGGTTCTTTTTCAATACGGTGTCTCATAATGAGGGCCATAGTAATAAAGCCATGCACAATACACATCCACTGAAAAAACAATTCTTTATATTCTTTATCCTCAAGATCTGGAGTAATGGCCTTCATAGCATTTTTAATTAACTCACCAATACTGAGCACTTCCTGAGGGCGTTCTTCTGCAACAGAAGGAATCGATTCAATGCTAAACATAAGCTTATACAATTCCGGGTTCTGCTCAGCAAAATGCCAGTGTATAATAGCATACCGACATAGTTGCTTATGAGTATCTTCTATTACCTCTGCTTCAAGCATGTTACGTAAGATGGTGAACCCATCCATGGCTACTTCAAAGAAAACAGCCTCTTTGTTTTCAAAAAACTCATATACTATCGGTGGTGTGTACTCTACCTCATCGGCAATCTTGCGAATAGTGACAGCCTGCCAGCCTTCCTTTAAAGCAATATTGCGTGCTGCCTGAAGAATGCCTGTGCGCAAGGCTTCTTTGTGTCTGGTCTTTCTATCTATACTGCTCATATTTTTTACATGCTATAAAGAAATCTAACAAAGGTAGATTTTTTTATAAAGGATAAGTATCATTCTTTCAAAAAAGTTCAAATGTGTAAGTTTGTGTTAAAAAATGTTTGTTTTTGATCGCTTAAGAGGAGGCTTATATAAGAAGACGGGCATAGTATTGTTTTACTTTATCAGAGACTCCATTTTCTTTTCGGAATAGAAATTAGAAATTTGAGTTTTACTTCTGTTGAAAATCGTCTACAACCATTCTTTATATGTCGCTTCCTTTCCCAGATATTGCACCTATTACACGCCATTTACGTGCAAAAGCCAGCTCACATCTGCTGGTAGCAGCTGTTCACCATTTACCTGTTTTCGAGATACTTTCCCATGGACCTTTATCTATTACCGAACTACAGGAGCAATTAGCCATAAAAAATCGCCCGGCAATGGTCTTATTTCCCGCACTCTGTGCTATGGGAATGATTTGTTACACAGAGGATAAAAAACTAAGCCTTACGGAGTTGGGACGTTATCTCACCAAATCCAATCTACACAATCTGATAGGTTATGCTGGCTTGGAAAAAGATGATCCGGGTGTATTGACTATGGTTCAGCATTTACTAAACGATGGGCCTGTGGATACAAGTCAGGGCGTTTCCTATGTAAAAGATGATGAAGCACCTTCTCCTATGGATGATCCGGAAGCAGCCCGTATGTTTACACTTGCTCTGGCAGGAAGAGCCCGTTACCTCTCTCCGATTGTTGCCAGTCATCTGCCCAATCGACAAGGACATCTGTTGGATGTAGCAGGTGGTACGGGATACTATACTTATGAGTGGCTGCGCGCAAATCCACAATCAACAGCTACCGTGGTAGATCGTCCGGCAGTATTGAAGGTAGCAGCAGAGTTGCTGGAAGAATTTTGTAACAGTGATAAGGAAAATGCAGCTGATATTCGATCCAGAGTACTGTTTTTCCCGGCTGATATGTTAACAGATCCTCTGCCACAAACAGATTTTCTGCTGGCAGCCAGTCTGTTTCATGACTGGCCTGAGGATATTTGTCAGTCACTCGCCCAAAAATTCGCCAATGCACTTCGTCCTAATGGTGAAATCTGGATACATGATGCCTTTCTGGATGATACACTGGATGGGCCACTGGCAGTGACAGACTATTCGGCTATGCTGTTTCTAGGTACCAAAGGCAGAGCCTATAGCCGTAAAGAATATCGTCAATGGTTTTCTGCTTCAGGTCTTGTTAACGTACAGGAAGAGATTCCTACCTTACTGGACTATGGTCTTATCCATGCCCGTAAACCTCTGTAGGCAAGATGCATAAAACCAATAAAAAAACTTACAGACAGCACTTCATCCCTTTTGTTACCCTCACTAGTTGTCGGGTATATAAAAGGGATGAAAAAGGCGATTCAACTCTTTCTGTTAGTACTCGTTTTTACAGGGCTTGTATCCTGTGAAGTGGAGGAAGTTCCACCCAAACCTTTGGGGTCGTTTACTACCATTACATCCAATGGGTTTGTAACCTTTAATCTGGTAGGCGGTCCTGTGAACAAGGTAATCTCTACCTCCATGAGTGATGCCTATTATAATGTAAGCAACGGGAATTTATCCATTAATGGAATGGGGACCATTACCATTGCTGTCAGGAATCTATATCTATTGTCCTGTAACAGCTGTTCTGTAAAAAGTGCTGAATCGTTTACAGCAGATACACTCAATTTCTCCATTCATGCAGGTTCTCTGAAACTCAAAGATGTCATTGTAACCCGTTATCTCGGACTTAATGCTATTAATACAGGAACATATGAAATCTCTGGCAGAACTCCTTTTCTGAATCTTGGACTAACCAATATGGTTGCATTTAAAGGTTATAGCCTCATTACAGACAGCACTTACGTAAACTCTACGAATGTGTTAGATTGTGAAGTGTATACCAAACAGGTGATCAATGCGTTTGTTAACTCCATAGGGAATGTCAACTATAAAGGTCATCCACCTATTGTACGGGCCTCGTATACTGGTACAGGAAGGCTGGTAGCAAAATAATTTTAAGAAAACTTGAGGCAACCAAAATACATAACTATCTATATATCAACACATTAAATCATAAGCAAAAGTAGCTTCACCTATATCAGAAAAAATATTTCAGAAATCTTTTTCACTACGCAAATAGGCTGCGTAGAATCAGAGATATCTTTGTAACATCAAATGCAGGTCAAGAATAAGTTACTTCTAAACTTCCTTTTAAGAAAAAACTCTTTCAATTACCGCATTTGTCTTTGAAGCAGTAGTTCAGTGGTAGAACGACGTATAACATTAACATTATCACTATGGTCAATTTAGTCATACTTCAACTGGCAAGAATCTCTTCGGAGATTCTTTGGTTCGATCCCAAAATGACTGACAATTACCATTCTGGTCAAAACATGTTTACTTCCAGCCTGTCACGCCGTAGGTCGTAGGTTCGATTCCTACCTGCTTCGCAAAATCAAGGTCAAGTCAGGCTTACTTCTCTTTTTTTTGGTAAAAAACAGCTTTACAATTACCTGATTTTAGATAAAGTATACAATATGAAGGCAGTAGCTCAGCGGTTAGAGCACTAGACTGAAAAGTATTGAAATTACCCGATGGGTCAATCAAGACTTACTTCTCTATGGATCTAGGGGTCGCTGGTTCGAATCCAGCCTGCCTTCCAAATTAAGGTCAAGGAGTGCTTACTTCTATTTTCTCCAAAAAAAGCAGTTCTCCGATTATCTGATTTAACGATTAACTACAACTATGAATCAATTGATCAATGTAAGCCTTCGTCAAAAGGCCATTTTTATTCCGAATGTAGAAAATACTACAATCAACAAAACGCTTAGAGGAACTACCTCAGTGCTGGTAGCCAATTTAGGTAAATTAGGATACGGTGTATCTGAACCTTTATTGCATGCACTTAATCAGACAACTCCTGCTTTCCAGGCAAATCTACTGGAGAAGTTTCGGGAAGTAATGGGTGTCAACAAGAACTGGACTCCATTGGTAAAAGGATGGGATACACCAACAGGTGAGACTGTAACAGATCATATCATTACATTCTTTGTCAATGTCTTTGAAGGACGTGGTACTACACTGCCTTGTGGACACATTATTCCAGCTAATACATTTCCATTGGAACGCTACAATGGTTGCCCATTCTGTGGAACGCCGTTTGAGTTTGGAAAAATTGAATCGTACGGCCAGGGAAGTAAGCTAAAAATGCTGGAACTCTGGACTGAGAAAGAGCTAAAAAACTTTTTCAAAGATTTACTTACATCCAAAACAGCACTGGATGCTACTCAGATCGATAGTCTGAAAATCTTATTGAAAGAACTGCCATTGCCGGAAGTGTCTATCGGAATGAAAGAAACACTGATGACAGTGATAGATATATGTATTGAGCAAAACCAACCCGAAAAAGCACAGGCCTTGTTTACTTCTCCTACGGATATCCTGCGTTATCTGTGGTATAAGCATACAGGTTTCTTACAGATTATTGAGCCAAAGACCATTATCCAGCGCCATAAAAACAATAACAGGCATAGTATGCCCTTGCTGGGAAATAGTGCAAAAGCGAAACTGGCTGCTAAAGATGCATTAAAGCTGAAATACAGTCGTAAGACTAGTAGTATGGTAGCGCATTGGTTGAACAATCTGCCAATGGACGCAGAAAAGATGTGTGAGATGATGCACCCAAAACGCGGAATGTGGGTACGGTTTATCCGGGCGTTACGTCTGGCTGAATACAGCAAACGTGCAGGCTTTGAGAAGCTGAAAGAGATGATGGATTTGTTTTACAATCAGGTGTATGAAGTATGGCAGGGACGTGTCAATCAGTTCCGTCTGCGTATGGATCAGGAGAATACCTTAAAACTGTTGAAACAACGTCCGGGTCTGTTTGCACGATCACTGTTTGCCAATATGTTATGGTTTGGAAGCGAGCCTGTTGTCGAGGCTTTTGCGGAAGTCATTGACAAAGTACCTGCCCGTCTTGTATTTACATTGAATATGTATGCGGAAAATTATTTCACGAAAGGCTTTAACCGGGTAGTAAAACCACTGGGAGGTATTAGCAAAAATATTCCGGCCAATGCACTGTTACCGTTATATAATGATGATCAGCTGGATGAGATGAAGTCAGCAGTAGCCGATCTTTGTCTGGTAGCAATGGAAAAACGTTTTGCAGCACAGGAAACAAAAAGCAAAACTATTTACATTGATCCGATCCTGTTTAAGATGCCTGTATCTATCGGTGACCGGAGTGACAATGTGCAGGATTTGCCTTCGACTTTAATGGGAACTCGTTTTCCCATTGAAGGAGACACCGTACGTTTATTTATGCAGTGGGGAACAGGTTTGCCTGCCCAACATATGGATATGGACTTGAGTTGTCATATTGCGTTTGCGTCTAGAATGGAATTCTGCTCTTACTCTTCTCTGGTAGCAACCGGCTGTAAGCACAGTGGAGATATCCGAAGCATTCCAAACCAGATTGGAACAGCCGAATACATTGAAATCAATGTAAATGAACTGCGTAAGGCACAGGCAAAATATGTAACGTTTACTTGCAATGCGTATAGCAATGGCTCTATCACCCCTAATCTGGTGATTGGATGGATGAACACTCGCTTTCCAATGAAGATATCTGAACAAACCGGAGTAGCCTATGATCCCTCCTGTGTACAGCATCAGGTTCGTGTAACCAATAGTCTGGCAAAGGGAATGGTATTCGGGGTACTGGATGTAGAAGCTAAAGAAGTTATCTGGCTGGAAATGCCATTTGGAGGACAGGTTGTACAAGGTCTGGATACACGAAATATAGAATCCATGCTTAAAAAGCTGGATAGCAAGTTAAGTGTAGGAAATCTGTTGTCTATCAAAGCTAATGCACAAAACTTGCAGGTTTTGGAAACACCAGAAGCAGATGAGGTATATACCCAGCAATGGGCTATGAATGCTGCGGCAGTTACACAATTGTTAGTAGATTGATGGGCTAATCCCGAATTTGGGATCTTAGTTTTTATCCAACGCCTATGCTTTTTGAAATGAGTATAGGTGTTGGGTTATTTTAAAGAATCACACTTCCTTCATTTTTTGCATGTTTTGTTTATAGTCACTTTCATCACTCTTCTTATAGCTTCTTCATTTTTTACTTGTCTTTCCTAGATTGGTTTATAGTCCCTTACATCCTTCTTCCCTAGGCTCCTTCATTTTTTGCTTGCCCAAAAAACAGGGCACCAAACGAGAGTTTGGTGAGCCAGATTTGTGTGTGTGCAAAAAAGGGCACCTTTTCCCGATCCTTCCGCCCGCAAGGCCAAAGGCCAACCTCGCGGGAAAAGGACACCCTACGCACCTACACTACCTTCCGTGATGAAAGTGATCTTTGCTCTCTTTGTAACATCTTCATATTGGTATGTATTTCAGTCAAATTCTTTGCCTCAAAATTTGGGATGAATCATGTTTAGTCATTATAAAACAGATGATATTGTGAAACAACGAATGAAGTTAATACCTGAATTTGAGTGTTATCCAATATGGATAGCAGATGCAGAAGGAATACATCACAATATATCTATTGATTCACTTCTTATAACTAGCGCGTTAAAGAAAAGACTGGAAGAATGGGATAGTCAATTTCAAGCAACATTCAATAGCGATTATCCTCCTGATTCAGACTTTACCAGTGAGTCAGAAAGAGACGCCTACCAAAAAGAAGGAGTCGAAATATACCAGCAACTGGTCAATGAGTTGGGAAACACTTTTGAGATACGCTATTATCCTTCCTATTAAAAAAGCTAAATAACTTTGTGCCTATCTAAAACTAAAAAACCTTCCTCAAAACAAGGAAGGTTTTTTCCATTACTAACTATTAACTTTCAACCTCCACCCAGTGATCGGTATAACTCTACCATGGCATCCAGTTGCTGGCGTTTGATAGAAGCCTGATCTAACCGGGCTTGTAAACCATTGCTTTGTGCTGTGATTACTTCCAGATAATTAGCAATACCGCTTTTAAACAGAGCCTGAGCATTCTGAATAGCTCCTCTCTGTATTTCTACCCGATTGGATGCTATCTGTTGTTGCTCCTGCAATTTTTCAATCCGGACAAGTGCATTTGAAACCTCTCCTACTGCATTAAGCACAGTTTGTCGAAACCGAAGTTCTGACTCCTGACTTTGTATTCTAGCAACTTCCAGTTGGGTTTTCAATGCTCTACGTTGAAATACAGGCTGAGCTATTCCACCTGCTACAGTTCCGAATAATGACCCAGGTACAACAAACCATTCACTTGCCTGAAAGGCATTTACACCACCTGCAGCGGTAATATTTAGAGTTGGATAGCGATTGGCCTGTGCAGCTCCTACCCGCGCATTGGCTGCCACTAGCTCCATTTCACTGGCTCGTACATCCGGGCGTTTGCTGATTACCTGTGCAGGAATTCCTGTCTTCACGTCAGTCCATAATTGAAAATCATTCAGACGCGAATGTGCAATGGGTGTTCCAGGCAACTCACCTGCTAAAATGTGTAAGGCATTTTCCTGAATCGTGATTTCCTGTTCCAGTTGAGACACCAGCAGTGCTGCTGACTGCGCCTGAGACTGAGTTTGCTGTACAGCCAGTTCTGTCACTTCCCCGGCAGTCTTTTGCAATTGCATCATTTGTACGATGGTATCACTTAGCAGTTTATTCTGGCGGGCTACCTCTAGTTGTTGCTCCAGCATCAGCAGGTTAAAATAGTTCTGTGATACATTGGCGATCAAGCGTGTTTTCACAGCCCGGCTGGCTTCTGCAGATTGTAAGTAGGTTGCTCGTACTGCTTCGTTCTGCCGACGAATTTTTCCCCAGATATCAAGCTCCCAGGATAATGTAAGCTGGGCTGTGTAATCTTCCAGATGGTTTCGGCCTAAAAAGTTTTCCAGACTAAGTCCGTTCAAACTGTTTTTGGATGGAGTAGTACTGGAAGCAGCCACCTGAGCATTTACTGCAGGTAAGAGTGCAACACGGGATTGTTTTACGTAGGCCTCTGCGGTTTCTACCCGTTTGATAGCCAGTTGCATATCGTAATTCTGAGTTAGGGCTTTATCTATCCACTGACGCAGCACAGGATCAGGAAATAACTGATTCCAGCTGATATCAATTATACTCGAATCGGTAGCAGCTACCGTGTGAAACTGAGCAGGTAACGCTATAGAAGGCCGTTGATAATCTTTTCCAGCCTTACAGCCTGCAACCCACAGGAGAAGCCACAGCCCAACTACATACAGTAGGGACTGTGAAGTTCTTTTATATTTATTTTTCATAGATTTATTAATAGTTATGTACAGTTGCCATGTAAGATGGCAAGTTGAGCAGAGGTCTATTCTTCAGATCTTACAAAATCTGAAGAATAGACTGTTATAGATTACTAGGGAGCCACAGCTTCTACTTCTTCATGATGCTTGACTACAGATTTGGGACGTTTTATTTTTTCCTGTACGTGCTGACAAATCACAAACAGAACCGGAATAATAAACAACCCTAGTACTACACCTGTAAGCATCCCTCCTGCCGCACCGATACTGATGGATTTATTTCCCATCGCAGAGGAGCCTGTTGCCCGCATCAAAGGAACCAGTCCGGCAATAAAGGCAAAGGATGTCATCAGAATAGGTCGTAATCGAAGCCTTGCCGCTTCCAGAGCTGATGCCAGCAAGCCCATGCCTGCCTGACGACGTTGTAAAGCATATTCAACAATCAGAATGGCATTTTTGGAGAGCAACCCTATCAACATAATCAACCCTACCTGTACATAAATATTGTTATCAATTCCAGCAGGGTTAATGAACAGGAATACACCCAAAATTCCCGGAGGTATAGACAGAATGACAGAGAAAGGTAAGATATAACTCTCAAACTGAGCTGCCAGCAGGAAGTACACAAACACCAGACACAATAGGAAGATCACACCGGATTGTCCGCCAGAAGCTATTTCTTCCTTCGACATACCTGTCCATTCATAGGAATAGGTACGTGGTAAGTGTTTCTTGGCAACTTGCTCTACTGCTTTGATAGCATCACCAGAACTATAACCAGGAGCAGGCTGCCCATTGATCATTACAGAGTTGAACAGGTTGTTTCGGGTTACTGTCTGGGTTCCAAATACCCGTTTCAGAGAGACAAGTGTATTTACAGGTACCATCTCCCCTGTCTGGTTTTTCACATATATACCTGCCAGAGATGTTGGCGTTGCACGCTGATCTGCTTCTGCCTGTATAATAACCCGGTAGAACTTCCCAAACCGGTTAAAGTCTGACACAAAACTGCTACCGTAGTATACCTGCATAGTCTGTAATAAACTGCTGATGGAGACACCTAGTTGTTTGGCTTTTTTCTCATCTACTTCCAGCATCAGTTGCGGATTGGCGGTACTGAATGTAGTAAAAGCAAACGCTATCTCTTTGCGTTTCATCAACTCGCCAATAAAAGCATTGGCAGTTTGTCCCAATCCGTCCAGTGAACCACTGGCTCTGTCCTGCAACATCAACTCAAATCCCCCCATGTTGCTGAAGCCTGGTACTGTAGGCAAATTGAATAACAACACGTTGGCTTCCTTGATACTGGCCAACCTCTGATTTGCCAGTTGCATTACCTGATTGAGATCACGTACCTCTCCCCGCTCTTCGTTAGGCTTTAGTCTCACAAAACCTACTGCATAATTGGAGCTAATGGAGTTGGTTAGAATATTCATTCCGGTTACTCCTATGTATTCCCGAACCGCATCCATACTAGCCAGAATGCTATCTACTTTTTCCACCACATGCTGTGTACGTTGCAGGGAAGAACCCGCAGGCATGGTAATCGAATATACCATAAACGACTGGTCTTCATTAGGAATGAAACCGGTTGGCGTACTACGCACAATCCATACGGTAACACCGGTCACCAGTACGAGACCGGCAATTGCCAACCATTTCCGGCGAACCAGAAACCGAAGTGCACCTACATATTTATTGGTAATTGCTTCAAATCCTGAATTGAAGGAATGAAAGAACCGATCTGCAAAGTTTTGTTTGCCGTGAGAACTCTCTTCTGAATGGTCTTTCAGCAATAGTGCACACAACGCAGGACTCAGTGTCAAGGCGTTAATAGCAGAAATCAGAATGGCAATAGCCAATGTAAAGGCAAACTGCCGATAAAATACACCAGCAGGACCTTGCATAAACCCTACCGGAATAAATACTGCCGACATTACCAGTGTGATAGATATAATAGCACCTGAAATCTCCTGCATGGAACGAATTGTAGCAATCTGTGGAGACAGATGTGTTCCCTCCATTTTGGTATGCACCGCTTCTACTACCACAATGGCATCATCCACTACAATACCAATTGCCAGAATCAAAGCAAACAACGTAAGCAAATTGATACTGAAGCCGAATAACTGCATGAAGAAAAACGTACCAATAATAGCTACAGGCACTGCAACAGCAGGAATCAGGGTAGCTCTGAAATTCTGTAAGAAAATAAACACCACAATCACCACCAGTATAAATGCTTCTACCAGTGTATGTTTTACCTGCTCAATAGACTCATCCAGATACTCTTTAGTACTATAAATAATAGTATGATCTATACCTGCAGGAAGAGCTTCGGTAGCTTTTTTGAATAAGGCATTGATTTGTGTCTGAATGTCATTGGCATTAGACCCTGCTGTCTGATAGATCGCAATCCCGATTCCGTGTTTGCCATTTACGTGAGTGTTATTATTATAGGTAAATGAACCCAGTTCTACACGGGCTACATCTTTCAGATGCAGAAACGAACCATCTGGATTGGCTTTCAGAATAATATCTTCAAACTGAGTTCCTTTGTTACGTTTGCCTTTGTATTTGATAACATATTCAAACGATTCCAGGCTATTCTCACCCAACCGACCAGGTGCAGCTTCCAGATTTTGCTCCTGAATAGCAGCCATCACCTCCTGTGGAGATAACTGATACGCAGCCAAACGATCAGGTTTCAGCCAGATTCGCATAGCATAGTCCTTGGAGCCAAAGGTCATAGCCTGTCCAACACCCGGCACACGCTGAATCTCCGGAATGATATTGATACGGGCATAGTTTTGCAGAAACGTTTCATTGTAGCGTTCCTCGTCACTGAACAGGTTCAGTACCATAATCATACTGTTCTGCTGCTTCTGTGTACTGATACCAGCCTGAATAACTTCCTGTGGCAATTGACTAGTTACTTTGTCTACCCGGTTCTGTACATTGACAGCAGCCTGATTCGGGTCAGTTCCCAGTTTAAAATAGACGCTCAATGTCATAGTGCCATCATTGTTGGAGTTAGAGGTCATGTAGGTCATATTCTCCACTCCATTGACAGCTTCTTCGATAGGAGTAGCTACCGAACGGGCCACCACTTCTGCATTGGCACCCGGATAATTGGCCTGTACCTGTACACTGGGCGGAGCAATGTCCGGAAACTGTGTCACCGGTAAAGACACCAGTGATATGACTCCCAGTAGCACCAGGAGGATGGAGACAACCGTAGCTAGTACGGGTCTTTCAATAAATTTTTGTAACATAAAAAATAGAGTTAGCTGGAGACCCGAAAAACGGGTCCCTTATGACGTTAAATTCCAGAATAAAATGGAGTAGACTTACAAAGGATTGGCTTGTAGCAAACTATCTAGTGATACACGTTGTGGTTTGATCAGTGCGCCATCTCTTAACCGGTTATGTCCGGCAAAAACTATCTGTTCACCTGCTTTTATCCCATTGCCCACCAGATAATAATTGCCACTCTGATCTGCAATCTGCACAGGTCGGCTAACTACCTTATTGCTATCTGTGACAGTAAATACCAGTACCTGATCCTGTAATTCAAAGGTAGCCTCCTGTGGAATTACCATAGCCGTATTGTAAAGATTAGGCATTCGGACTTTGCCTGTATTACCGGAACGTAACAAGCCGCCAGGATTTGAGAAAACGGCCCGAAAACTAATCGATCCCATCGTTTTGTTAAACTGTCCTTCCAGGGTTTCTATCTTTCCAGGTTGAGGAAACAAGCTATTATCAGAAAGCACTAACTGAACCGGAGGAAGATGTGTAATCTTTTCCTGTATCGTATTACCGGGAAACCGTTCTTTAAACTTCAGGAATTCGGATTCGCTCATGGAAAAATACGCATACATCTCATTTACATCCGATAAGACAGTAAGAGGTTGTGATTCACTGCGTCCTACCAGACTACCTGTTTTATAAGGAATCCTGCCAACATATCCGCTTACAGGAGCAGTAATATGAGTATAACTCAGATTGATCCGAGCACTGGATACCATAGCTTGTGCCTGTGCTTCATTGGCCTTTGCTGCCTCATAAGCAGCCTGTGCTGATTGAAGTTGTATTTCTGACACCACCTTATTTTGTACCAATGGCGACAAGCGATCTACTTCTAGCTTTGCTTTGGTTACACTGGCTTTGGCAGCCAGTAAACTTGCCTCTGCTGTATGTAGCTGTTCTTGATAAGGAGCATCGTTGATTTGAAACAATGGTTGTCCTTTTGTGACAAAGGCCCCCTCATCAATATAAATCTTTTCCAGGTAGCCATCTACCTGCGGTCGAAGTTCTACATTCACTTTTCCTTCCAGTGTAGCGGGTATATCCCGATAGGTACTTGCAGACATCGACTTCACTTCCAACACTGGAATTTCTGGTGTTTCCATCTGGTTTCCAACTTGTTCTGAATTGCCGCCACAGGCATAAAGAAGGCCTAGCAACAGACTATGAAGAAATACATTAGTAATTGCAGAAACGAGTTTTGAATGGTTTAACGGTTGCATAGATTATACGGTTAATAGTTAAAAAATATATCTGGCTCTTATCTTTCAGGACATAGCATTCCCATCAGACTTTCTCTCTGAAAGTTTTTCTTATTGGAAATTCTGTCTATTAAATCTACTGGCAACTTCTGTTGACAAACAGGTTATGGAGTCAAAGGCATGGGGATATCAAGGCATGCATTATTCATACCAGCACCAATCTTCAACAGAGATAGGATATACTTTCAGATCAGTGGTGGCAACAACAGACTAACTGCGGACCTGTGCAAGTAAAAATACCGGAAGCCATAGGAGAATAGGTGTGTGTCTATGTCCTGTAATAGTTAAGAATCAATAGGACAAAGGTAAAAGACTTCCGGTATAAAATGATTTACATAATTACGGAACCAACTGTACTTTTCGCGGATAGTTGAAATTCCAGTGGAGTTAACCCGGTATGTTTCTTAAAGAACCGATGAAAATAGGCATCATCTTCAAAGTTCAGTTTCCAGCTGATTTCCTTGACGGCACTATTACCCCAGAACAGTAACCGCTTGGCTTCCAGCACTCTTTTCTCATCGATAATCTGTTTGGCTGTTTTTCCAACCGCAGCCTTAATGGTATCATTGAGGTGACCTGGGGTCACATGCAGCAAATCTGCATATTGAGAAACCTGTACTTTTTGGGCAAAATGCTGATTCACCAGCAATCTGAACCGACTTACCAATTGTCCTTTTTCTATATTGGCCATGTATTGACTGACACAGGTTTTCTGCATTCGGGCACACGCAATCAGAAATGTATTCAACAGATTGCGAACAACAGAATCCTTGTAAGGTTGATTTGTTTCGGACTCACGGAGCAAGTACTCTGTCAAAGGCAGAATATCTCTTAACTGTTGCTGGTCCAGCTCTATCACATTTGAGCGAAGCATACATTCCAGGTAGCCCACCATATCTTCTGTTTCATTGGTCAGAAAATAACTCATAAAGGCAATTGTAATCAGTTCTGTACCTGGCTCAATACTTTTCTTGTGGATCTGCTCGGGGCCGATCAGTACCAATGCAGGAGCATGTACAGTAAATTCTTTAAAATCAATAGAGTAATTAGCACTGCCCGTCAGCAATAAATCTACCCCATATCCATCATTACGGTGAGGCTCATTTAGTAACGGACATTCATCATCTTCATAGGTCCACTTTTCCACTATAAAATAAGACCCATTGGAACATTCTTCCAGCCGGTATAAAGGGATATCAACCAAAGATCTTTCAAGCATAGGTTTGTAGAGGTTAAGTATAATAGGAGCTAGTTAAAAGTATTTATCAGGATGAGAAAGCCATTGGCATTTCGTTAGAAATGAAGTAAAGGGTGATAGCGCTTCCTGTTTATCTTTCAGTATTACAATGGTATACTGTATCTGAAAGTTCCCATTCAGGAGAAATTGCTTTTCTATGTGTTTTTTTATTACTTAGCAACTAGTACCCTTCTACGAGCCATACTTATGCATTCATACGTAGTATATAGTCTTTAATACCTATACGTATGTTGAGATTCCGCAAATACATCTTAGTTGTTTGTTTTCAGAATAATATTCATTCTGAAACTTAGTAGTAAACTATTCAATCAGCAGATACTCTTTATTTTCATAAATCCATCTAATAAGCAGTTTGGTATCCGCATATCCAGTATTCGTCTAAAATGTAATTACATAAGCTGCTGACAGATAATAAATACAATAGATAACCCCGAGACAAAAGATAATCCAATTAATTGTTTGTAGTAGATGAGTGGTATATCCTGGTATAAATTATTTTTTGTGATGTTTATTGGGTGGTTGGGTATAAGTCATCCTTTGAACGCTCAAAATACAATTGTAGATAGTCTGCAGACAAAACTTGCAGATTCAACTCTTACAGATTCTGTACGAATTGAATCCCTGAATTATTTATCCAGAGAATATGCCTACATATCTGCCAGTCAGGGGGCAGGGTTTGCACAAAGTGCATTAGAACTCAGTCTTCGAACAGGCAATAAGCAAGGTGAGGCATATGCATACCGAAATCTGGCTTCTATGTATGCGGCTCAGGAGTCATTTTACTTTACACTGGAATTTGTTCAGAAAGCCATACATCTGTTTGAACAAATACATGATACAGTAGGTTTGGGCAATTGTTATATGACGCTGGGTGTATTGTATAAAAATAATCAGTCATATGCTAAAGCTATAAATTATCATAATAAAGCGTTGGCTATTTTCCAACAAAAACAACTGGCAGAGAGAACCGCTATCTGTCTGTATAATCTGGGGGATGCAGAATTTTTCTCAGGAAAACTACAGGATGCATCTATACATGCAGAAGAGTGTATTCGCATTTATCAGTCTTTATATTTTCAGCGGGGTCTGATGCTGGGCTATCGGTTAAAAGGATCTATTCATTTTCGGGAAAATCAATTGGCAGATGCAGCCAGAAGTTTTCATCGGGTGTTGCAACTCTACAAAACGCTTGGCAAAAATGCGATCAAAGAATCAGCAGCTGATGCGATGATCCAGTTAAGTCGAATTGCTCATCAAAATGGACAGGCAGAACAGGAATGCAACTATCTCAAGGAGGCATTTTTATTGTCGAAAAATAACATTTACTCCCTTCATCTTCGGACTTCCTACCAATATCTGAGCAGTTATTATCTTCAGAAAAAAAATTTTCCGGCTGCTCAGCAACTGCTTGATGAGTATACCAAAGCCAATGATGATCTCATTGTATGGCAAAATCGTGATAAAGCAGCAATGGTAGGGTCTGTACTGGATGCACTCAAACTATCCAATGATAATCAACACCTCGTTCGGCAGCATGCGCTAAAACAGGAAGTAATTGAGGATCAAAAACAATTGCTGACGCTTACTATTGTTATATCTACATTACTGTGTCTGGTTTGTATTGTAGTATTATTTCTCTATCTGACCCGAAGAAAGCTGGTTACTGAATTGTTAAAACAGAAAGATATTATCCATGAGAAGTCGCAGAAGCTGGAAGAAAATAATGCAGCTAAGGATAAATTCTTTAAGATCATTGCCCATGACATGGTTTCTCCTCTCAATAGTATGAGTGGTTTGGTAAATCTCCTGGCCCAGGATATGGAGATGTTTTCACCCAAGGAACTTCAATCTATCATGGATGAGTTCAGCAAAAAACTGCATAATACACTTGGTCTAGCCAATAATTTGATTATTTGGGCACATTCTCAAATGCAGGCTAGCCCACCGGAATTTTCGGTTACTTCTGTTGCTGAACTTGTAGAGAAAATCAAAGATACCTATGGAGATATAGCCCAGCAAAAACAGATTGATCTCCATACAGATATTCCACCTAACCTTACTATATATGCTGATCCTAATCAGATCGAGTTTGTACTTAGAAATCTGGTCAATAATGCCATTAAATTTACCTCCCGTCAAGGATGCATTAGTATTTATGCCGAAGAAAACAATCTTACAGTGATTTTATCAGTAGAAGACAATGGCCAGGGTATGACCATCGAAAAAATAGAGGATCTGTTCAAACTGGACAACATACGTCAGTCACAAGGAACAGAAGGTGAAAAAGGCACTGGTATGGGGCTTGTGTTATGCCAGGAATTTATACGCAAGAACAATGGAAAGATAACTGTAAAAAGTCAGAAAGGTGCAGGAAGTACCTTCTCTATTCATCTACCACAAGCTCCTTGTACAGATGAAGTCCAGGATGCCTTTATGCCAGAGAGTGATATGAAGTCGAGAAACATCTAAAAAAACAGTTCATCAACTACTCTTTTTTGTATTTCAGCCAAGACATATCACTCATACACACTACCTACCTTAGCAGAAAGTATTATTGTAACACTTCAACAATAACAGGCTCTATTACAACAATATACAATCACTTTTGATTTTGTAAAGTGATTGTTTTTTTGCAAATCGCAAACAGTTTACAGATAAACTAATTAAAATACAGAAAATGTCAGAAAAAGACCCCCAGCTAAGCGGAGCCAAACTAATTAAAAAAGGACTTAACGGAACACTTGTAGTCAACACACAAAATATTCGTTTTTTAATCAAGCCTGATTGGATACACTGTGTCCATCTTAACCCCGATATGACAGCTAATTTTGCCAGTCTTGAACAGCTGTTTGCCCATGCAAACAAACTACAATGGGGCACAAAGCTTACTCATATCAATCAGATACAAATACAACATATATTCCGTGTGCCAGGCAGTGCACCCGATAATTGTTAACAACTATTATTTACAAAGGAAGATCTGGAGGATTAACGCGTTGAGCTATAGTTCCTAGTATTCGTAAAAAAGCTTCCAGATCCTGCCTTTCCTGAAGTGTCAGCTTTAATTTTCGTAAAATAGGCTAAGTAACCGGACGAAAGCTTTCGTCTACAGTAACAGTACGTCGAATAGGAAAACCAGATTATACTATTCAACTACATCCCACAAAGTAGGAATGTTGCCATGACGCTTCCTTCTCATTTATAATATTCCCATACAACTTTTGTTATATCTTTCATAAGTTGTATAGTAGCCTCATCACTTTCTTTGCTATCTGATACAAACAAAGCAATAGCAAAATGTTTTCCATTAGACAAGTTCACAATGCCAATGTCATTAAAAGCAGCCCGCACACCTTGTGCATTCCGGCCTGAAGTACCAGATTTATGCCCCACTACTGCATCCTTTGGTAAGGCGGTCTGCAGGCGTTCAGATCGTATCGAATGTACCAACAGTTCCCATAAAAAGTCATGCTGCGCTTTTTTGAGGAGATTGCCCTTATAAAATTTTTCAAGTAGTTGAACGGCAGCCGTGGGTGTAGACCAGTTGGTAAACTGAACAGACCATGCCTTTTTCATCTCACCTTCTGTAGCAGAGATCTTAATATCCTGTACCCCTGTGCTATGGATATAAGCATTGACTTTTGCAGGTCCACCCACTAGTTCAAATAAGATATCACAGGCATTGTTATCACTTTGTTCTACGGTGTATCTGAGTAGATCTTTTATCGAAACATGCAGATCCTGATTGGGATACTCTTTTATCATCGGACTCCAGGTATTTGTATCCAGCTTTTCTTTTTTCACATCCACTATCTGGTCCAATGACAAAACACCTTCGTCTATCTTTTTCAATACAGCTAATCCCAGGTGAAATTTAAAGACACTCTGCATAGGGTAATGTTTTTTATTATTGAATCCCATCTTTTCTCCGGAATCCAGATCCAGCACAGCAACCCCTACATCAGAGTGAGAAGAACGAATAAGGCTGGTAATTTTGCCCTCAACTTCTTTTCTGGTAATTGATTGACTAAACCCCACTGTTGAGCAAAGAAGAAAAATAACTACAAGACGAAATGTAATGGTTTGAAGGTAGTTCATATAGACAAAAAACATAAATATATCGGGTGTTTAAGATAAAGCAAATTGGAGAAACCATTAGCATACTCTATATGGTTTTCATTTAGTTGGATTCACTTACCATAAAAAATGCACTCTCCAACCAGATAGATTGAAGAGTGCAGGGTATTTACTCTACCAAAGCGGTTATTCTTCTACTCAGAACGTAAACTTTTAATCGGATTGGCCAAAGCTGCTTTAATACTCTGATATCCGATAGTAAGAGCAGCAATAAGAATAGTTAGGATCAGTGAAATCAGAAAAATGACCGGACCTAACTGAATATGATATGCAAACTCTTGTAGCCACTGATTCATAAAATACCAGACGAGTGGTCCGGCAATGACAAAGGCTATGAGTACAAGCCATATAAACTGACGTGAAAACAACAATACAATGCTACTAACTGACGCACCCAATACTTTTCGTATCCCTACTTCTTTTGTTTTCTGTACAGTCATAAGTGATACCAAACCATATAAGCCCAAGCATCCTATCAGAATAGCTATTGTAGCAAAAAGTCTGAAAGCATTGTACACATTTTGTTCCTGTGCATATTTTTTTGCAATGTGTTCATCCAGAAATTCATAAGTAAACAAAGACTCAGGGTTTAGTGCAGTCCAGTCCGCTTCAATAGATGCCAGCGTTTCATGCATTCGCTCCGGACGAAGCTTTACATTGGCCTGCCAGAAACTCTTGGGGTTATAGGACAATATACAGGGCCGGATTAATGCATGTTTGGATTCACTCTGAAAATCTTTAACTACACCTATAATTACACAAGGATCTCCTGCACCACGAATCTGTTTTCCAATAGCCTTCTGAGGATCGAAAATGCCCAGTTTGCGGATTAATGCCTGATTCACCACAATTCTCTTTATACTATCTTCTCCATTGATTTTTCGTATAGGTTCTCCTGCCAGAAGCTTTAGCTGAAACATATCCATATAATTTTCATCAATACGTTTTAACTCTGTCACCTGATTTTCTGTTACGCCAAACTCGGGGGCGATAAAAGGGGCAAAGCTTGAATTATACGCCGGACCAGCAGAAGCCAGACTTACTTGTTGTACACCAGGATTATTTGCCAGCTTTTGCAGCAAAACTTCTCTTTTCTGTCCAACTGGAAACGAAATAACAGCATCTTTCGTAAACCCTAAATCCTGGTTCAGGAAAAAATCCATTTGACTGGCAACAACCAATGTAGCAATAATAATGGCTTGAGTAATGACAAATTGCATAACCACTAATCCCTTACGTAGACCAACTCCACCCACAGACTGGTCTGTGATCTTAGACTTAAGAGCCTGAACAGGCTCAAAGCCAGATTGAATAAGTGCCGGATACAATCCTGCCAGCAAAATAGTAAGCAAAACGATTCCGGCAATAATGCCTAGTACATCAGGTTCCATAATCTGTGTACTGCTAAGCCTGATGTCCAGTAAGGATTCTGAGACCGGAATAAAAAAGGAAATTAATACCATAGCTACCATAACAGCTACAAAAACCAATGTAGAAGTCTCACCAAGCATCTGCCCTATCAGCTGTCGCCGGTAAGCGCCCATGGTTTTTCGCACACCTACTTCTTTAGCACGTCTGATAGCTTGTGCGGTTGCCAGATTCACAAAGTTGATACAGGCTGATAGTATGATAAATACAGCGACACCCAGTAGTCCATAAATACTTTCTTTGGTTCTGGTCTTAACAATATGTGTCATATAACGTTTATCATAATGGATTTCCTGTAAAGGTTGCAATAGTAATCTGGCCTCCTTTGCAATATCCTTTCCCCAGTTTTTATCTACAAAAGCAGGAAGTAGTGCTTCTACTTTTTGGGCAGCTATCTTCTCTGGAAGAGTAACATAGGTAAAACCTCCCTGTATATTCCAAAAGGGAGATTTCTCGGCATCTTTTTGGATGGTTGCCCAGGATATCAAAAATCGAAACGAAAAATGTGTATTGGAAGGGAGATCTTTCATCACACCTGTTACTCTTAAATCCCAGCGATTTTCTAGCTGAATAGTTTTACCGATAGGATCTTCCTTTCCAAAATACTTTTGTGCCGCAGATTCGGTAAGTACAATAGAATTGGGGGCCTGAAGAGCCGTTTTCGGATTTCCCTCTACCCAGTCAAAATTAAATACCTGAACAAACTGATCATCTGCAAATGCAAGTGCTTTTTCACTATACCGTTCAGACCCTATTTTTATCATTCCCTCCTGCCAGTGCCAAAACTGAGAAATATTTTCAGCTTCCGGAAAATCATTTCTCAAGGCAGGTGCAATAGCAAAAGACACACTTGGATTATAATCCAGGGCACGTACAGTCACTCTATACGTTCGGTCTGCCTTGGCATGAAAACTATCATAGGTCAATTCATTGCGAACAATCAGAAGAATAACAATCGTAGCTGCAAGCCCTAATGCCAACCCTGCAATATTGATAAAAGCATAGCTTTTGTGACGGAGCAGTCCCCGAACAGCTATTTTTACATAATTTCGGATCATGGTAGCAGAAAATAAAGGTTGAGTGTAGTGACCAGACTTTTGTTTTCGAAAGAACGGATTGACGTACCGCACAGCATTCCATCCATATTCCCTACGGGCTTTGGCTATACCTACCATCTTAGCTCTTCGCTGATAGATCTCATATAGGTCACCCTGCACATCTTCCAGCAGGTGGTTTGACACGAAATACTCCAGCAAACGATCTGCCCAGCGGGGGGGATTGGGAATGGGTTCCATATGATTTATTTAGTGTGCTTATTCAGTTCGTAAACTCTTAACAGGGTTCTGTAAAGCAGCTTTGATTGTCTGAAAACTTATCGTCAGAAAGGCTATACCTAAGGCCAGAATTAAAGTCCACATAAATACTTGCCAGGAAACATCTGCTCTATAGGCAAAATTATGTAGCCATTGGTTCATAGCATACCATCCAACAGGTAGTGCAATACCATTAGCTAGTAAAACCAGCTTTAGAAAATCACTGGATAACAATAGTGTAATCTGGCTTACCGAAGCGCCCAACACTTTGCGAATGCCAACTTCTTTGGTGCGTTGAGTTGTAGTGAGAATGGTTAGCCCTAATAAACCTATGGATGAAATAAAAATGGCAAAGAAGGAAAAGTACAGACTTAATACACTAATCACCTCTTCACTTTTATATAACCTGGTATAGGCAGTATTGACAAAATCATAGTCAAAAGGAAAATCAGGATTGTATTTTTTATGAACCTTTTCCATGTCTGCGATTGCCTGGCGGGTCTTTCCGGGCAGAGTTTTCACTAACATGTATCCTTCAGGCATAGGATCCAGATACATAATCAGCGGATCAATGGCTGTATGAAGTGATGTAAGATGAAAATCTTTCACTATACCAATAATTCTGCCTTTGGCAACAAAGGACCTGTGTAATGTAATAGGCTGTCCTACTGGATTTTGCAAACCCATACGTTTTACAGCTTCTTCATTAAGCAGGACATTCACAGAGTCAGTTGTCAGCTGTTCTGAAAAATCTCTTCCATCTTTTAGTTGAAGATTCATGGTTTTTACAAAACCATATCCTACTCCCCAGTACGAAAAAGCTATTTTCTCATCTGGTTTCTTTCCCGGCCATTCAACAGACGTAATTGTACCTCCTACCTGCATAGGAGGTTGATTACAAACCGTAATTGACTGAATGGAAGATCTTTGGTTCAACTCATTTTTAAAAGCGTTATAGTTTTGTACTAAACGGCCATCCAACTCCTTATAGATCAGATTCTCCTTATCAAACCCCAGATTTCTGTCCTGAATATATTCCATCTGTTGGTGAATGATCAGAGTCCCCAAGATCAATAACCCTGACAAACTAAACTGAAAGACAACCAACCCTTTACCAAACCACAAACTTCCTGGTCGAAATATAAAGGTTCTTTTAAAAACCGATACAGGCTTAACAGACGATAGAAACAAGGATGGATAGAGTCCTGATATCCCTATCAGTAAGACAAATAAAAAAAACACTACACCAACAAACTGAAAGTTATGCGCAGTGACCTGAATATGCTTTCCACTTATATCATTAAAAGCAGGCAATATCATAGCAATGAGCAATACCGCAAACAAGCAGGCAAATACAGTAATCAACAATGTCTCTACTAAGAATTGACCCGCAATCATTCCTTGTGAAGCACCATTGATCTTACGTATGCCCACCTCCTTGAATCGTGTTACAGCTCCGGCTACAGTCAGATTCATAAAATTGATAGCAGCAATCACGAGAACAAAAATGGCAACTATGCTAAAGAGCCAGACATATTCGATTCGTCCTCCAGCCTGTTTACCATTTGCAAACCGGCTATGAAGATACATATCTTCATATGCCTGTAATGACAATGTGGATTGATACTCTGTTTGCCGATCTTTCAGATAGCTTTCAATCTTTGAATTCAGCTTTTGTACATCTGCCGTTTTATGTAATTTTAAAAATGTACGTGGCCCGATTGCGTTCCAGTCGTGCACCCATTTATATTGGATTGCCAATGCTTTAAAAGGAAGCAAAAAATCAAATTTCAGAGAGGAATTATCAGGAATATCCCTGAATACGCCACTTACTTTACATAGTGTATTTTTATCAATCCGGATAATCTGACCTATCGGATTCTGATCCCTAAAATATTTGTGGGCTAGTCTTTGCGAAATAACTACCTGATCGGGAAAAGACAATACAGTTCTTTTATTGCCTTGCATAAGAGGAAAGTCAAACATTGCAAAGAACGCTTCATCAGCATACTCTCCTAGCTCTTTATCTGTTATTTTTCCAACTTGAAACAAGAGCTTTTCTTCTGTTGTAACGGTTACCGCATATTGAATCTCCGGAAACTCTTTCTTCAATGCCTGTGCCAGAAGACTAGGAGTCTGATCATCTGTAGAGACCTGTCCATCATCATATCGCTGAGTTAGCAAAACTCTGTAAAGTAAATCTCCTTCGGTATGAAAGGCATCATACTGCCACTCATCTGCTACCCATAAAAATATCAGTAATGATAAAGCTATTCCTATCCCCAGTCCAACGATCTTAATAGCAGAGAGTACTTTGTTACGAATCAGGTTTCGCCAGGTGACCAGAAGATAACTGCTTACCATAGTATTTATATCAGAGAGTTAAAGCTATATAATCCTTATTCAGAACGTAATGACTTGACAGGATTCATTAAGGCAGCTTTGATTGCCTGAAAACTGACTGTCAGTAAAGTAATTGAGACTGCTGCCACCCCTACTCCTACAAATACCCATGCATTGATCTGAATCTTGTATGGATAGCTATTGAGCCACTGTTGCATACCAAACCAAGCCAGTGGAGTAGCTATTGCCAGTGCGATCACGATCAGCTTGAGAAAATCTTTGGAAAGAATAAGGATCAGGTTAGCAATGCTGGCACCCAGCACTTTACGGATACCGATTTCTTTGGTACGTTGTTCTACTACCAATAGAGCTACCGCAAACAATCCCAGACAGGACAATAGAATAGCAACCAGAGAAGCAATTGAAAATAGCTGTGACATTTTCTCTTCGCTTTTATACCAGCTGTCGACATTCTCATCTACAAACGAGCCAATAAATTCAGCACCCGGAGCCACCTCTTTCCAGGTATCTCTCATCTTGTTCATAGCTGTTTTTACACTCTGCGGAGCTACCCGGACAAAAATGTAGCTGATTCCTTCGGTACTGGAAATATGCATAGTAATTGGCGATTTTTTCTGGGCAAGGGAATACAAATGATAATCAGCAATCAGTCCGATTACCTGGTACTTGGTTCCCCCACTATCTACCTGAAAATAGGAGTTGACGGCTTGTTTTTCGCCAAGTGCCTGAGCCATACTTTCTGTAATCACTACTTTATCAACTGAATCCGCTGCATAGCCACGTTCAAACTCTCTACCGTTCAATAATTTGATGTTGAGAGTTTTCAGATAATCGTAATCTACCAGCAACCAATCTGTAGTTATATTCTTCCCTTTGTAATCAAACCCCAGCATGGCACGACTTGTAGAATTGTCTTTGCCACGTCCCAGATTCACATTGGAACCACTGATAGCGATTACTGATGGATCGTTGGCAAATCTATTTCGCATGCGTTGCAGTACTTGTCTACCCTCATACTTGTTGCCAACCGGAATACTGATAATCTGTTCTTTTTCAAAGCCCAGTGGCACAGAACGCAGATAATCTGTTTGCTGAACAGCCAGTATGGTGCAACAGGTAAGCAGACACGACATGGCAAATTGTGTTACTATCAGCGAATTACGCAGAAAGCCAGGACGCTTTAATGTAATTTTTCCCTTGAGTACTTCAATAGCATTGAACAGTGACATCTGCCAGGCTGGATATCCTCCTGCCAGCAAGGTTACAAACAGAAACATAACCAGTATCCCTACAATAACCCCTGGCTGGAGTACATATTTCAGGCTAATCTTCCCATCAAATGCAGCATTGAACTCTGGCACCAGCAGAACTACCAGCATTACTCCCACCATCAGTCCGAGAAAACACACTACCGTTGTTTCACCCCATATCTGCATAAAGAGCTGGCTCTTCAAAGCCCCCAGGTATTTACGCACACCCACCTCACGGGCACGGGTAAAGGAGCGGGCTATACTCAGATTAATAAAGTTAAAACAGGCAATCAGCAGAATAAAGAGAGCTATCCCCAGCAATACATAGACAACCGTCACAGGAGGTCCACCAGAGAGCTCACTATCAAAGTGAAGCTTAGATAGATTCTGAAACCGTACCGCAAACAGATCTCCATACTGGTCTGGATGGGCGCCCTTCTTCTTCATGGTTTCAATGGTAGAAACAAAATACTTTTGCGAGAATGGCTTTAGCTTTTTCTGAAGGGCTTCAGGATCGGTGTTTTCAGCAAGCTTTACATATACTGTATGTGAGAAATCATCCCACTGATTCTGTCGGCTGTGATATCCGGGTATATTCTCAATCCGGACTAGCACATCATATCGCACTGTCGAGTTGGTGGGGGCATCTGCCAGCACTCCAGTTACGATGTAGCTCTTTGTTTCTCCATTGTCTTTGAGTTGAATCTGCTTTCCTATCGGATCTTCTGTGCCAAATAAGGCATTGGCAGTTGTCTCATTTAATACAATATTTCCTAGCTCCTGAAAAGCCGTTTGCCGGTTTCCTTTGATCAGAGGAAACGAAAATATCTTCAGAAAATCAGCATCTACCAAACGTATTACTTTATCCAGCGATTTGTCTTTGTATTCGATAAGGCTTCTCTCGTTCACAAAACGTGTAGCAGCCTCTACCTCCGGATATTCAGCTTTGATAGCAGGAACAAACGGAAGTGGTAACTGTCCTCTTCGCTC
Organism: Xanthocytophaga flava; assembly: GCF_030068545.1. Classification (NCBI taxonomy): domain Bacteria; kingdom Pseudomonadati; phylum Bacteroidota; class Cytophagia; order Cytophagales; family Rhodocytophagaceae; genus Xanthocytophaga; species Xanthocytophaga flava. The sequence continues at coordinate 33,444 of NZ_JASJOR010000025.1, forward strand.
TGGCTTATCAGGATTGTTAAAGAATAAATAAGCCTGGTAAATTCGGTCTTTATCTGCATGAAAGGAGTCAAAAGTAAGCTGATTATAGGCAGTTAAGAATAAAAATGTGCAGATACAGAAGGCCACTGAAAGCCCCAGTATATTGATAGTGGCATAGCCTTTACTTTTCCAGAGAGAACGTAGGGCTATTTTTATATAGTTTTGAATCATAGAAGTAGAGAATAGAGGTTGAGTGTCATGATTGGATTTATAACTTCTGAAAAAGGGATTGACGTACCGCACAGCATTCCATCCATATTCCCTACGGGCTTTGGCTATACCTACCATCTTAGCTCTTCGCTGATAGATTTCATACAAATCGCCCTGCACGTCTTCCAGCAGATGATCTGATACGAAATATTCCAACAGGCGATCTGCCCAGCGGGGCGGATTTGGAATGGGTTCCATAGATTTTTTCAGTGTGCTTATTCAGAACGTAATGACTTGACAGGATTCATTAAGGCAGCCTTGATTGCCTGAAAACTTACAGTAACCAGCGCAATGCCTAAGGCACCCAAGCCTGTCAGCACAAACACCCACCAGGAAATTTGTGTATGATAAGCATATTGGGAGAGCCATCCATTGAGCAGGTACCAGGATATAGGTGTTGCTATCACAAAGGCAATCAGTACAAGTGCCAGAAAATCTTTGGAGAGTAGTTCCCACAGACTAAATACCGAAGCACCCAATACTTTACGAATACCCACCTCTTTGGTGCGTTGTTCGGCCATATAAGCAGCCAGGCCAAACAATCCCAGACAGGAAATAAAGATGGCTAAGCCTGCAAAGATCCCTGCCAGCTTTCCGATTAGTACTTCCAGATTGAACTTTTTGGCATATGTTACATCGGTAAACTCATAGGTGTAGGGATACGAAGGATTATACTTTGTGAATAATGCTGTAAGCTGCTGGAGAGCGTCCTGTGTTTTGATCTGTGGTGACAACCGATACATCATCTCATCCTGTACATCAGGTGTACATAAAAACATAGTGGGATCAGCTGCTGTGAAAGGAGACATCATAAGAGCATCCTTTACGACTCCTGCAATCTGGTATTGCTTTTCGTTAAAAGTAATTAGCTGACCTATCGGATTTTCTAAGCGTAAACGCTTAATCGCTGTTTCATTAAAAATAACACTGTTGGTATCTGTTGCACTAAAGAAATTTCGCCCATCTTTTATTGCCATTCCCATTGTTTTAAAATACTCGTTGTCTGTGATAATCACCCCTAACTCTACTGTTTCACCTGCACGTTTTCCAGGCCATTGTTCAGGAGTAGAATGCCAGGAAATATCTGTTGCCGGACTGGAAGAAGTAGTAACGGATTCGATGATACCCTTCTGAAGCAATTCATTTTTCAGTGCAGTATGATTCTTTCTCAGATCTCCGTTTACACTCGTTGACAAGAGTCGGTTTACATCATATCCTGTAGGCCGGTCTTTGGCATACTGAACTTGCTGGTAGATGACAATAGCCCCTGTAATCAACGCAATGGAGCAGCAAAACTGCGCAACTACTAATACTTTGCGGGGCAAGGAAGCTGTTTTTCCCATTCGCATAGCCCCCTTCAGGACTTTGACAGGCTGAAAGGAAGACAGATAAAAGGCGGGTCTGCTACCTGCCAGCAAAGCGGTAATACACACAAACCCTATGGTAATGAGCCAGAAATAGACATTGGCAAAAGGAATATGTATGTGTGCGGCTGTTAGAGCGTTAAATGCAGGTAGAATAGCCCAGGATAGGAAGAACGCCAGTACAAAGGCAATTCCTGTCAATACTACAGCTTCTACCAGAAACTGTGCGATAAGCTGTTTGCGTTCGGAACCGATGGACTTACGAATACCTACTTCTTTCGCCCGTTTTTCGCTGCGGGCAGTAGTCAGATTGATAAAGTTGATACAGGCAATTAGCAATACCAACACTCCGATTACACTAAAAATACGCACATATTCAATAAACCCACCACTATCCTTGCCATTGATGTATTCGGAGTATAAATGCCATCGTTGTAATGGCTGCATAATCACTGTAGATCGCATCGCATTGACGTTATCTTTTTCTGTATGTTCGATGGGTCCTATTTTTGCGAGAACCTGATCGTAATCAGCACCTTTTTTCAACTTGACAAAAATCTGGAAAGAATTATTTCCAAAGCTGCCTGTACGGGCCTCTTTTATCCAGGATTTGGTTTGCTCATAGTAGTCAAACGGAACCAGGAAATTAAACTGAAAGGAAGAGTTGGAAGGAATATCTTTTAAAATGCCTGTCACCTTCAGATCGTTGTCATTATCAAAGCGCACGATCTTTCCCATGGCGTTTTCATCGCCAAACAAAGCTTTGGCTGTTGATTCTGTAAGTACAATGGAATAGGCCGAATGTAATGCAGTTTTGGGATCTCCTTCCAGTAGTGGATACTGAAACATTTGCAAAAAATCACGTCCTATCACTGCTCCATTCTTAAATAACTTTGTCTCCCCTACTTTTAATCCATGTGACCCCATCCAGTCACTTTCTGCTACATACTCTATTTCGGGAACTTCACTACGGAGTACATTTGTCAGTTTTAGTGAGGTAGTATTAAAAGTAAGTGTATTATCTCCATTTTCATCAAAGTTACGTTTCACCTGATACAGTTGCTCTGACTCTGGCAGAAAACGGTCATAGGAGTACTGATGATACACCCATAGTCCGATCAGTAAGGCTACACTCATGCCTGTAGCCAGTCCGGCTATATTCAGGAAACTATAGGCTTTGTTAGTCAGTAGCTGCCGCCAGGTGATAATAAAATAGTTTCGTAACATAGTTGTTGATATCAAAGGTTGAGTATAGTGAGTAGTTTTTTGTTTTCTGAAAAACGGATTGATATACCGGATCACATTCCATCCGTATTCTCTTTGGGCTTTGGCTATACCTACTAGTTTGACTCTTCGCTGATAGATCTCATACAAATCGCCCTGCACGTCTTCCAGCAGATGATCTGATACAAACCATTCCAGCAGGCGGTCTGCCCAGCGAGGGGGTTGTGTAGGATGATTTTTGGTATTCATAATCAACAGAATCAAACAGTCAGTAAAATCGTATCAATAGAGTGTGCAGTATTATTACATTCCAAAAACAAGCAGAGCTGCTGTACAGGCATACGCACTACATGTTAGCAGCACAATTAATACAGTGTAAAAAGAGAGATAGCCGACTACCCGAAAATCTTTTGTAAAGAAAAAATAAACCATACAGCATATCAGATAAGTACTATGAGCCAGATAACCCAAAAACACTCCTGTTAGAATCTGAAGATTCAACAAGGCATGCTCATCTCTAAGCGATAGACCATAATAAAAGCGGTATAAGGCATCACTGCCTGCCCAGACATACGGAACAAGCAAAAGCAAATCGATTCCTATATGCCACCGCCAGAATGTTCTGTAAGACCTTTTATGTTCATTTGTATATAGTAATTCTTTATTCATCACACAGACGTTTTAGTAGTTACTGACCGAGTATCTGAAGTTTACCTTCCGGAATAGCTTTCCATAATTTCTGGCGCATCTGTTCCAGTTCTATCAGTGCCCTGCTACCTGCTACTGTCAGTGAAAAAAATCGTTTTCTGCGCCCTCCCCGCTCGGCAGTGGCCCCACCCATCTGTGAAGACAGAAATCCTTTCTCCTCCAGACGATATAAAGTAGCATGTACAGCACTGATGGTAATACTCCGGCCTGTCTGCTCCTGTACCTGCTCCCAGATGGTTACACCATAGGCATCTTCGGTACAGGCAGCTACAATCAGTAAAATGAGTTCTTCAAACTCTCCCAGAAAAGCTCTCCGCATAGGATGGTATTGATTAGTTATCATTTTGCAAACCAAATCATATGCCATAATGTAGACAGGCTCTAAACGCCTTAAAATGGGCTTTTAGCAGGTATAGTGGATATGTTGGTTGTTCACTACCGGACACTCATTGTCCGGTAGTGAACAACTTTGTCTGTTAAGAGAAAGCATTTTGATAGCTTGAAACTATATCAAGGGGTAAGAAGGGTCGGATGCGGGTCAGTTGCGGGCAAGATCTAAGTAGTTGATAATCAATGCGGGTAAGAAGGGTAAGATGTTTAGGGCTAAACGGTAGCAGAAAAATAGGAGCAGAAAGGGTTAGTATATGCTATATTTATTATTTTCTTTTTATATAATATATATAACACACGTAGTATAGAAAATATTCTTACCCCTTCTTACCCTAACTGATTATCAACTACTTACATCTGACCCGCAACTTACCCGCATCTGGCCCTTCTTACCCCTATTGATTATCAGACATTTACTCAAAAATCTAGACAAAAACAGACTATAATCTTAGTGCTTTTTCTATTTTGAACTAAACTCCGGTCATTTATGACAGTGAACTAAATTCCGGTCAAACAAGAAAGTGACCATTATTCGAATATTTCTTGAAAGTGATCAGTATTCTGGTCAAACGTAAAAATGATTCGAATAATGGTCAAAAACGATTTCAACTGGAAGTCTTAAAATATTTTTTTCATTTCATTCATGACCAGAACTCCGGTTATGAATAGATATGTATCAAATTCAGCCTATTTACAGAATCGCCAATCAATAACGACAAATTTTGTTTTTCCGGTTATCTGTTTTACCTTTGTAGCATTACAAACATAATTCATTACTCCAATGAGAATATCTAAGTAAATGATGGTCATATACCATCATGCGGTTTCAGCCCCTTCTGGAGCATTTTGGTAATATATATTCATTTGTCAACTACAGATCTCCTACCTGTATTGGCTAAACTTAGATACGATGTAATAGATACCTTAGCAAAAAGCCCTGCTTTTTCTCTCTTATCGATGCTTTGCAAATCCGTTCGGTTTGTGTAGCCTCTCTATACTCTATTCTCTCCATTTATTTATCCTCTTTATTGCTATGAGTATCATCCTCAGATCCATTTCCTATATCCATCCCGATCGGGAAGTCTTATTTCGTAATCTCACGCTGTCTCTTGCTACAGGAGAGAAAGCGGCTCTCATTGGTCCAAATGGCACTGGCAAGTCTACCCTTTTACAAATAATGGCAGGCCGCCTGCAGGCATCTGAGGGAGACATAACTCTCTCAGAAAAACCCTATTATGTTCCTCAGCATATGGGGCAGTACGATGCCTTTAGCCTAGCAGAAATGCTGGGTGTAGATCAGAAAATAAAGGCACTACAGGCTATCCTGCAAGGAGATGCCTCTCCTGAACATTTTACAGCACTGGATGATGACTGGGAGATTGAAGAACGGGTAAAAGCAGCTCTGGAATTCTGGCAGCTCCAGCATCTGGATCTAGACCAAACTCTTCAATCGCTGAGTGGAGGAGAAAAAACCAAAGTTTTTCTGGCAGGCATATCCATCCATTCTCCCAAAATTATTCTGATGGATGAACCTTCCAATCACCTGGATACGCACAGTCGTGATCTTCTTTATGCATTTCTCAGTGGCAGCAAAGCCACCATTGTAGTAGTTAGTCACGACAGAACATTGTTAAATCTACTCCCTGTTACACTGGAACTCAGCCACAATGGCATTGAGGTGTATGGAGGCAATTATGATTTTTATAAAGAACAGAAAGAAACCAAACTACAGGCTTTGCAGGAACAGGTAGATGACAAAGAAAAGACATTAAAACAGGCACAACAAAAGGCCAGGGAAGTAGCAGAACAACGCCACAAGAAAGAGGCTCGGGGAAAAGCTCACGGACAAAAGCTTGCTTTACCCCGTATCATTGCCAATAGCCGCAAAGGACAGGCTGAGCAAAGTACAGCCAAGCTCAAAGAAGCACACAATGAGAAAATCAGTGGTATTTCAGAAGACCTCAAAGAACTCAAAACACAGATACAAGCTTCTAAAGTATTACAGGTTGATCTGCGAAAATCCGATCTCCATCAGGGAAAAATTCTGATAGCGGCTAAAGCCATCAACTTTGCGTATACACAGCAAAAGCTGTGGTCTTCTCCCCTGTCCTTCCAGATTCGTTCAGGTGATAGAATACGCATATCAGGAAACAACGGAGCAGGCAAAACTACTCTTTTGCATCTCATAACCGGCAAGTTATCACCTTCCGAAGGAGAAGTGTACAGAGCGGACTTTCACTATATTTATATGGATCAGGAGTATTCAGCTATAGAACCTCAGTATTCCATAGTGGAACAAATAGAGAAATTCAATACCCGGCACTTACAGGAACATGAACTCAAAATGCTTCTCTATCAACACCAGTTTGGCCGTGACATGTGGGACAGAAAATGTGCAGACCTCAGTGGTGGTGAAAAGATGAAACTACTTCTCTGCTGTCTGGCAGCCAGCGATAATACTCCGGATATGGTAATACTCGATGAACCTACCAACAATCTGGATATACATAGCCAGGAAGTGTTGACACATGCGATACAAGCCTTTACAGGTACTGTACTGGTTATTTCTCACGATCAGTATTTCATACAACAGATTCAGGTAGAAACAACACTGGAGCTTGGATGATGTTGCATGTGGTATTCTATCACTATCGCATCTATTTAGATAGTGATAGAATAACTTCAGGGTTACTTTACAAAGGATTTTGCATAAATGCTGTACTTTTTATTTTCACTAACGCTTATGCATACCCATACACTCCAGGATTTTCAGGTAAATGTCAGAATTAAGCTTGCAGCTTTGTGGACAGCAGTAATGTTTTGCTATGTATATGGTGATTTTTTCTCGCTATTTGTGCCAGGACGTATCAAACATCTGATGGAAGGTCAGTCTGGAGTAGGTACAACTACTCCTATTTCACTTTTGTGCTTTTCTCTTCTTATGACTGTCCCCAGTCTTATGATCTTTCTATCTCTTATACTTAAACCACAGATAAGCCGCTGGGCTAATCTGCTCTTTGGAGTCTTTTTTACTCTCATTATGACCCTTATACTCATTACCACTAATGATACATGGATGATCTTTTATAGTTATCTGGCAGTTGTGGAAATTGTTCTCACCGGTACCATTGTGTGGTATGCATGGACATGGCCCAGGCAGCAAACATAGGATAACCCTCTGTAAAAGAGAGAGCAGAAACCTGGCCGTAGCATTTATCAGATGCATAGTAGTGTAGAGAATTAGTAACACCTTTAGAGGCCTTATTCTTTAGTTTAATAAAATGTAGAAATTACTTAAAGAACCATCTGTTTATCCGTTTTATTTAATATATACATCTTCCTGAAAATAAGCCTATTATAACAAAACCGATAAATTAAGTAGAAACAGCTATACAACCTATTTGGCTAACATATTCAGAAAACATTTTGAAGAGATCAATAACCGTAGGCACAGATATTGTTATAACTAGAATCAAGTAAAGAAATATCTCTAAAATATACACCGACTAAATAAAATGGAAAGTAGTGTGTTGATTATTGAAGATGAAACTGTAGTGTGCGATCTTCTTACTCGCTTTCTGGAAACAAGACATTACCAGGTGGTATGTGCTCAGACATTGACAGATGGACTGGAAAAAGCGAAGGCCTTTAAGCCGTCTATAGTACTGATGGATAACAACTTACCTGACGGCAAGGGCGTTGACTATATTTCACAGATTAAAGATATTCTGCCTAATATACGTATCATTGTGCTCAGTGCGATGGATAGTGCACATGTTCAGGCAATAGAAAAGGGTGCAGAACGCTTTATCAGAAAACCATTTGGATTCAGACAAATCGAGAACGCAATACAGGCCTAAAATTTCGGGTAAGGTAAGTTTATTGTACATGTTATTACTTGTTGATAGAGTAATGTCATCTGTATTCATTCAGGAATAGTGCTAGAAAGCCTATCAGAAATCAAAATATTCCTCTCTTATCAACCAAAATACAGGCCTGTCTCTGCCTACTGATTTTGCTCTTCATGATAAATAAGGATAGTGGAATCAATTTCATCTGTGTAAACTAGTGCAGGAAAGTACTATATTTGCCTGTCCTTACTGCTATCCACTCTCTTTCATGGCTCATTTTCCTGTTTCCAGTTCGATCCTTTCATCGAACGCGTTAAGTCCTTTGCTGCAAGAACAATATAATCTCAGTACATCTACCACTTGCCGCCTGTTAAAAGCAGGAGTTAATCACACCTATCTCATTACAGATCAAACTAACCGTTATATTTTTCGGATCTATAGCCTGAACTGGCGTAGTGAACAGGAAATAACAGAAGAAATCCGCTTACTCCAGCTTGTACAAAATCACAATATAGCGGTTTCAGTAGCCTTACCAGATGTTTCCGGTCAGTATATTCAACCCATCAATGCACCGGAAGGAACACGATTGGGTGTGATGTTTTCGTTTGCCCCTGGCGAAAAATGCCATAGTCTCTCCATAGATCAGCATTATCAGGTGGGTGAAACGATGGCCAGATTTCATCAGGTTACACATAATCTAACGCTACAACGGGTTCAGTATACCCCACAACTATTGTTGATGGATCCTTTTGAGGAACTAAAGAAGTTTCTTCCAACCGATATCCCTGAAATGCAGTTTATGAAATCTGCTCAGAGGTACCTACTCGACCAACTCACCACGGCCAACCTGCAATCTATTCGTCAGGGAGTAGTACATATGGATATCTGGTTTGATAACCTGAACATCTATGATGATAAAGAGATTACGCTTTTTGACTTTGATTTTTGCGGCAATGGCTGGCTTTGTCATGATATCGCCTATTATCTTCTACAACTTCATAACACAGAAAAAGTAGAAACAGAATACCAAAGCAAAACAGAAAGCTTTCTAATGGGTTATGAATCCATCACTCCCCTCACGACGGAAGAAAAGCGCCTACTTCCTACACTGGCAGTATGTTCGCATTTCTTTTACTTAGGCGTACAATGTCAGCGTTATGAAAACTGGTCTAATGTATTTCTCAATGATGCATATCTGAAACGGTACATTCAGGTACTTGTCAAAAGATATTTTGAGAGTAATAATCTGGGATAGGGTGCGTCTCTTTACTTTTCAAGTCCATTTTAACTGATTATCAACTATTGGCTCTTTCCGTTTACATTCTGCAGTCAATATGTATTAAAATACAAGTATAGATTAGGAAGTTAATACACTTTTAAGTATATTGTTAACGCTAAAGTCTCGGTAAAAAAGTAAAATAAATACATTGTGTCTTGTCTTTTACAGACAAGCCTTTACTTTTTTGTATACTACTTATAACTATACAGAACACTGAGCTTACGGTAAATGGTCGCTTCTAAAATGGTACTGGAGCAGAGACAGCCTCTATCCAAGGGTATATCAATCGAAATTTTTTTATTTTCTTTTCTTACAGGTCTCTATCTGATTCCTCTTTTTCTGGAAAAGTATACACTAACGGATGATGGGCCTGCGCATTTGTATAATGCATTGTTGCTGAAAAATTTCTGGGATGGCAATATTGACTTAATTGACAATTTCTATCAGCTTAATCATCATTTTTCTACTAACTGGATAGGTCATGTAACACTGGCATTACTGATGTATAGTATTCCAGCAGCTCTGGCTGAGAAAATAATCCTGCTGAGTTACATAGTCGGACTTCCACTGACTTTTCGCTATGCATTGACCCGGCTAAATCCCAATGCAAGTATCTATTCACTACTGATTTTCCCGTTCCTGTATAGCCAGGTTTTTATGTATGGCTTTTATAATCAGTCAATCAGTTTTATACTGCTATTTCTTTTTATTGGCAAATGGATCTCTATTGACTATTATTTTACACGCAGAAACATACTTATATTGACTGGCCTTGTCTTATTAATCCTCTTTTCACATCCGCTTACATTTTTATTTTCCGCCCTGATCAGTGGAGCATTTCTTCTGGACCGTTACACCTATCAGCGATCTGGTAACCGATGGCCTTTTATGCAATGGAAATCGGGCTTGATAAAATTACTCTCTTTACCCGAAAATTTTCGCCAATCATTGCAATACTGGTTGTTGATATACGCACCTGCCGGATTGCTTTTTGTATACTTTATCTTATCCAACAAAAGTAAAGAGGAAATCTATATTCCTCATGAGCAACTAGACTTCCTATGGGGTTTAGCCAGTATGACTACTATTCTTGATTCAGATGGTAGTTTACTTACTCAAATCCTCTTTTCTCTACTGTCACTAACCCTAGTAATTCTGCTGGTAATTACATTACGCCGTTTACTCTACTACTGTCAATACAAATACTTTCTGGCATTTGTAGTAATAGGTAGTGTGACTTTGGTACTATACTTATTTATGCCTGAACGTATTGCAGGTGGCTTCATCATCCGTCCCCGAATTGGATTTTTATTCTGTACACTGATTATTCTGATTATTGCCACCTATTCCTCAGAACCTGTTTCTGACCGAATGCAAAAATCAATTCTTTTGCTAACATTTTTTCTGGCAACAGGCTTTCTCGTTCGTCAGATCCGGTATATGAATACGCTTTCTATGGAAATGGAGGAGATTTTAACAGCAGAACGTTTTATTCCTTCTCATGCCGTAGTTTTGCCTTATACATCTATTGAATACGATACACGGCTTAAAAATCCGGAACATCTGCCCCGACATTTTATACATATATCCAACTATCTGTGTTTGGGAGACCAACAAGTATGTTTACACAATTACCAGGCTCAATACAATTATTTTCCTATCAATGGAAGGCAATGGGACTTTGTCAAAGATCCTGTAATTGATCAACTCTCGCCCAAAAAACCGCTCAACATCGCTGGCTTTGAGCAATTATCTCACGGACAAATTACCCATGTTGTACTGATTGGAACCACAGAACGGGACCCTAAGCTCACTTCAACTAGCAGTGAATTAGCAAGTGAGTTTCACAAAGTATACACATCTGCCCATCAACTGGTTACTGTATATGAACGCAATTCGTTTAATGCCCAGTGATAGGCAAAAGATGTACTAAAAAAATAATCCATTAGTCTTTCCTCAACCAAAAGAAGACTAATGGACTAAAACTAAATTGTATACACTATTATCAACCACTAATTTCGGACACTATCAGAAATCTCCTTACTAATTACTGGAAACAGTCTGCTGTGTGTGTGATTTCTGGTTAAACGGCTCAAAGGTAAGCGAGATAGAGTTCATACAGAATCGCTTGTAAGTAGGTGCAGGGCCATCATCAAAAATATGCCCCAAATGAGAGTCACAACGGCTACAGATTACCTCTACTCTATGCATACCATATGAGTTATCTTCTTTGTAAATCACACTATTAGGACGAACTGCTTCAAAGAAGCTAGGCCATCCACAACTGCTGGCAAATTTGGCTGTTACCAGGCTCAATACAATTATTTTCCTATCAATGGAAGGCAATGGGACTTTGTCAAAGATCCTGTAATTGATCAACTCTCGCCCAAAAAACCGCTCAACATCGCTGGCTTTGAGCAATTATCTCACGGACAAATTACCCATGTTGTACTGATTGGAACCACAGAACGGGACCCTAAGCTCACTTCAACTAGCAGTGAATTAGCAAGTGAGTTTCACAAAGTATACACATCTGCCCATCAACTGGTTACTGTATATGAACGCAATTCGTTTAATGCCCAGTGATAGGCAAAAGATGTACTAAAAAAATAATCCATTAGTCTTTCCTCAACCAAAAGAAGACTAATGGACTAAAACTAAATTGTATACACTATTATCAACCACTAATTTCGGACACTATCAGAAATCTCCTTACTAATTACTGGAAACAGTCTGCTGTGTGTGTGATTTCTGGTTAAACGGCTCAAAGGTAAGCGAGATAGAGTTCATACAGAATCGCTTGTAAGTAGGTGCAGGGCCATCATCAAAAATATGCCCCAAATGAGAGTCACAACGGCTACAGATTACCTCTACTCTATGCATACCATATGAGTTATCTTCTTTGTAAATCACACTATTAGGACGAACTGCTTCAAAGAAGCTAGGCCATCCACAACTGCTGGCAAATTTGGCTGTTGAGTTAAACAGCTTATTACCACATACAGCACAATAATAGGTCCCCTTCTCATCCTTATCCCAATATTTACCAGTAAAGGCGCGTTCTGTAGCTTGTTCTCTTGCTACAGCATACAAGTCAGCCGGAAGTATTTTTTTCCATTCAGTATTAGACACATTCAGGTGTGTGGTATCGGTTTGGGAATAATACGGATTTGTCATAGGTTTTCCTTTCTTTTCATTTTGTCCCTGTACACAACTGGTACAGAGCACGGTACAAACAATACTAAATACAATAAGTATGGCCTTTATGCCTGGTCTGTTTTTCATTGTAATTTATTTTTGGGTTGACAATGGATCTGTAGTTTGTCCAGACAACAGAAATATCTTTCTTACCCTATAAACGGTTTATTTAAACGCAATGTTCATTTTATGTCTGTTTTCTAAAATCCGTGTTATATTCTTTCTCTGTTATCCATCTGACAAACTTACGTAAAACAACTATGACCGGATCTTAGAAAAAAGAATTACCTACTGATAGTCACTACTTATCTCGTTTCTGAGGAAGATTCCATGTAAAGGTGGTATAATAAAATCCACCTATCTGAGGGCCACCCAGAAAGGACACATAGTAGTAATTGAGCAGATTGGTAGCACCTATACGGCCATCCAATACACCCGAAAAATGATACGAAATCTGAGCATCTACCGTAGAATAAGAAGGCACATATCCATTTACCAGAAAAGACTGCCAGTAGTAACGGATTTGCCACTTATAGGTCAGTCCGGCACCCAAACCTTTCCAGATATGCTCATGAGCAATTCCCATATTCAATGTCCATTGTGGTGTATTAAACCCGTCTTCCAGTCCGTCATTGGAAGTTTTATGATCCAGTCGGGCAAACGATACATTGCCTCGTAATGACAAATCAGATGTAAGCATATACCGAAGTCCAACACTGGCTCCGTAGTTGTATACAGTAGTTTTAGAATTAGTCCATAAACGGTATCTGTCCTGTTTGGTACGGTCATACATATAAAAAGCCAGAGAATCCGGATTACTCCCTTTGGGAATATTGGCTTCAATCTGAGCCATAAAATTCTGATAGTAATTATAATAAAAGTCTGCGTCCACATACAAATCCCCATCCAGCCACAACCCTTTATATCCCACCTCCAGTGACTGAATCTGCTCAGGTTTCAGATATGTATAGGTATTACGGGTAATTAACCCTGCATTCGCGGCAATAAGACTATCCCGTTTGGAGGCGCCCAGCTTGTTCACTCCTGCATTGACAGCAGATACAAAGGCATCTACAGAAGATCGGATATAAGAATTTTCAAAAATGCCATTCGACATCACAGGCAACCCTCCTACCCTTTTTACTCCTCCACTATTCACATTCGAAAAGCCTTCAAAGATACTGGGAAAGCGATATCCACTCTGGAAGGAAGCTCTGAAGTGATGCATCTCTGATGGAGAATATACAACTGTAACACGCGGATTCCATTTCAGGGTAAAGTAATCTGATTTATCCCATCGCAATGTCAACCCTACCTTTACCTTCGATTGTGCAAAAGATCGGTTTAGCTGAACAAACCCACCTGTTTTTCCATAGATCAGATTCTTGCCTGGCTCTGTAGGATTAATAAAATAATTGCCGTCAGGTACAATACTATACCGTCGATGATCAAATCCCAGATTAATGTCAATACCACTAGTGTTCTTAAATCCTTTCAAAAGGTTTTCGCCCAGATTGGCTTGCCCTTCTATATGAAACAGATACGCTTTTACCCGTAAGGCTGCACCAATGTCCCAGTTATTTACTGTTCGCAGTGTATCTATCTGCTTCTGAAATGCAGCAGTTCCTGGTACAGGCCTGCCTGCATCTGCAGCCTGACGGGCCACTTGTAGGGCATCAGTAGTACTTTTATCCTGAGAGATAGCCTGATTAAACGCCTGTGTAAAATTTGAGAACCATACATTATCTGTTTTATATCCACGATCGATGTTTTCGGCCATGGAGCGTAGATTGTAAGAATTTCCTGTATTTTCAGACGTCAGATACGTGCGAATCTGCCAGCCGGGAGCACGCCACTGAATGCTATACTGACCAAGCCGATAGTCTTCCAGACGGAACCGATTAGATCGCTGATAAATAGAATTCAGATAGGCAATCCGGTAGGCGTAGATGACTTCGTGTCCCTTTACAGGACGCCAGTGTAAAGCAATGTCACCCTTCCAGTTTCGCAGATGATAATCAGTCACATCCTTTTCTGCATATCCGGTACGGGCTACTACAATATTTTTTCCATTTAAGGATAGCGTGCGTCGGTTAGCTGATTCATTTCCATAGGAATTCACAGGGTCTATTGCCGGATTGTCTGATCCAGTAAGTCCGGCCGAAGCATTGCCATTGGAAAACAAATCGGCTCTGTCATCCGCAATCCAGTCATAGCCACCTGTGTAGGAACCATTGATCTTAAAAGCCAGTTTAGACGAAAGTTTTTGTGCATAACGCAAAGCCGTTTCAGAATACAACTGAGGAGAGATCTGTGTATCATTCACATGGTTTATACCTACCTTTTGCTGTATACTCAGACCTGTATGTTCAAAAGGATTTCGGGTGAGAATATTGGCCAGGCCATTGATGGCATTCATTCCATACAACGCAGAGGCTGTACCCGGAATAACTTCCACACTTTCTACATCCAGGTCACCTGGAGCCATCGCACTGGCAATCGGAGCACCAATATGCGGAGCCTGATTATCCATTCCATCCACAAGCTGCACAAAACGCACATTGGTAGTATTGGCAAATCCACGGGTATTGAGCACTTTAAATCCAAGGCTGGGTACAATCATCTGCACTCCTTTTATATTCTCCAATGCATCAAAATAGGATGGCTGTGCCGACAAGCGAATATCCCGGCTACTCATCTTTTCAATACTAATGGGAGATTGCAGAAGTTTCTCTTCCATCCGGGAAGCAGATACCACAATCTCCGACAATGTAAATGTCTTGCCTGTCATAGAAGTATCTCTTCGCTGACTGGTTCGTATAGAATCACGCGGGGATTGGGCAAAGGAGTTTCCTACAACCAGACAAAAAATAGCAATCAGAGTTGATGATAAGGGGTCAATATGCTTCATGCAAGTGATTCGTTATTTCCTTGTAAATATATCGATTCTCACTAAAAACAGTATACCGAATCAGATCAAACAATCTACTTCATTTATCTTTTATTGATTATTTCTTTATATCTCTGATAGATTTGACTACATTGAACTAAATCATCGGATTCATTTTGTCAGATTTTGACTATACAAAAGTATGTCTGACTCCAGGCCATCCTTACTAAAACATATCCGGGATATGGCTATTTTGCCGTTTACAGTAACGGTAATTATTCCTTATTGCATTTACGATCCCCAAAAACAACTACCTTTTCATTCGCTTGCTATTGTTCTTGCAGGAATAGGACTTCTTATAGTTGGTTTGCTATTGTTTTCGTATACTGTTTATCTTTTCATGAAACATGGTAGAGGTACTCTAGCACCCTGGCAACCCACTCAAACACTGATTGTTACAGGTCCCTATCGTTATTGTCGCAATCCAATGATCAGTGGCGTTTTTTTCATTTTGACAGGTGAATCCTTAGCTTTCCATTCTCTTCCTCTTCTTATCTGGGCAGGGATATTTTTTATACTCAATACACTATACTTTATCTTACTGGAAGAACCCAGCCTGGAAAAACGTTTTGGAGAATCCTATCGGCAATACAAAAAACATATCCCGAGATGGATACCTACTATACATCCTTATACTATGGATAACTAAAATTCTACTGTACTATACCTTAAGCTTATACTTGTTTTTATAGTTTACTTAATCCACAGAATTCTTACCTACATATATTTCCAGATCAAAAATCAGTATCTTATCTTTCTTCTGTTTGTATCTTGTGCCTCACAAATCTTTGTTACTATTCAAGAAAACATGCATCTGAGCAAAAGATCTACCTTTATAACTTTACTAGCAGTATCTGTTCTATTTTGTATCCTCATCACCTGGCAAGCACTATTGGCAGATGCATTTCCTTCTAAACTAGCAAACCTGAGTTCTATAGAAACATTCTGCAGATTTTTTGCTCTCGCACTTATGTTTAGTCAAAGCCAATTATATAAACAAAGGTTTTATACCTCAGGAATTCGTATAAGCATTGGTATTATCATTATTGGAGTACTATTCAAAATTATGCACTGGCCTGGATACAAAGAAATCTTACTAATCAGCCTTAGTGTTATTCCTGTGTTATACTTTATCTGGCTTATCAGAAAACCGGAAAAATCACAATTAGACCTGATCAAAGTGGTGTGGGTTGTTGTTACTTATCTAGGTGCTATCCTCACTCTATTACATCAATTATATGGTCACGAACTACTACAGCTTTCCTATTTTCTTTTCTGGATTATGTTTTTTGATTTTATTTACGTGACATATCGCAAAGCTGAACAAGCATGAGAGGGTTTGCCCAAACTGTCATATGGCAGATAGCCTTATTCCTTATCTTCATTCTGTTAGCTGGTTTTACCGCTAAGGCACAAAATCAGGATAGTCAAATCAAAGAAATCCGACAGGAATACACGTTGATACATCAGCAGCTTTCCGTATTAGATACAGTTCAAAAGGATCTGGAAGGATCATCAGAAGGTAGTAGTGTAACGGGATTTTACAAAAGTGGGAAACTCCTGGCAATGAAAGCCACCTATTATGGGGAAACGGGTTATATAACAACAGAATATTATCTGGAAAATGGAAATCCTTTTTTCATTCTGCGACAAGAGCACCGCTATAATCGTCCCATGTATTATGACAAAAAAGCAGCACAGGAAAATAACGATCCGGAAGCTTTTGACTCTCAAAAAACAACTGTCAAGGAGGATCGTTTTTACATGCATAATCAAATCCTAATTCGGTGGATCAATTCTTCGTCTGTCCAAGTTGCACAATCCTCATCAGAGTATAAAGACAAAGCGCAGGAATTACTGACAGAAACAGCATCCCTCCAATCACAACTTGACAACTGAGATTAGTTTATATATTCTGTTTACATTATCACTCCTGTATTATTAATAGCCATTATACGATCTATCAAACCACCTTATTTATGAAAGTAAGATTCCGGATCTTCCAGCTTATACTGGTAAATCTCTTTACCTTATCTCTGATTGCACAAAATAACTCACCGGAAAACCGCATCATAGTATTAGGAGAAGCAAAAATAGAAGTACCCGCAGATCAAATACTCTTTACGATAAGTTTACAGGCCACTCACCCTTCTGATGTCAATGCTGTATATGAACAGCATCAGGCTCAGGAAAAGAAGCTGGTAGCACTTTTAAAAAATTTAAAAATCCCAGATCGCAATATTGAATATTCTCTAATGTCTGTTAACAAAGAATTTGATTATGAGACCAAAGAACCTAGTATTTCTTCCAGTCAACAGATCACATTTCATATAGACTCTATCCAGCTTTATACACAGGTGCAAACCCGACTAATCAAAGAAGGATTTACTGAAATAGATAGCGATTTTACTTCATCTCAGATACATAAAGTTGAGAAAGATATATTGGAACAGGCAATTACAAATGCGCGTGAAAAAGCTACAATCTTAGCTAATGCATCAGGTAGAAAACTACATAAGGTTGTCAAAATTGCAGATATTGACGAAAATGACCCAGCATACAACTACTCAACTGCTCCGCCAAAGGTTGCTACCCTACGATTTGCAGGAATTAGTACTGACGATAGCACGTTGTTAAACGTAGTCCAGTTCATACAATTGGCAACTCGTGTAAAAGTTGTATTTTCTCTAAAATAGAGGTGTTAAATATAGTACGACCAGTTTACCTACAGTTGAAACCTTCCTTCATATTCAGTCCTTCTCTATGTATCTTTTAAAACACCTTATATTTTCGATTCCTTTTCTGCTATCCACCTCACTTTATGCACAAGAACCCGATGAACAAACTATTGTAGCAGAAGGATTTCGATTATACAAATCAGAAATGGCATCCTGGTATGGTACTGATCTGTTTCTGGAACATTTTTCGGGTAAAAAAGAACAGGCAGAAGGATATTTCTCTTATACAGAAGCAGAAGAAAATCGCTGTCTTTTCTTCTCCAGAGGAAATGATCCCAAAGTACTGGTTACGTTTATATTTGATGATACATTCAATACACAAACAGCTCGTATTGATACTACAGAACGAGTCTTTACTCCGCAGGAAAGAGATTTATACCTGATTCGCAAGAAAGCACTGACTCAGATTAATCAGGATACATTATTTAAAAAATACCAAAACACCAGTCTTAACCTGATTCCTGTAGTGGATAAATATTCAAGAAAAGTATATGTTCTCACAGGCCCTCAGAAACAAGGAGTAGTTATTATAGGCAATGATTATCTGCTTACATTTGATGAGAATAATCTGCTGGTATCTCAAAAACCCCTGCATAAAAACATCATCCCCATCGACTATGCGAAAGACACAACTGGTGTAATTACCATGCATACACATCTTCCGGAAACAGGTGGTACTATTACACCAACAGATATTTGCACGTTGCTTTTGTATCAGAAATATGCTCACTGGCAGCAACATTATGTGGTTTCTCAAACCTATGTTTCAATCTGGGATTGTGCTTCAAACAAACTGGTGATACTAACAAAAGAAGCATGGGATAGGATCGAGAAACATCAGGACGAGAAAAAGAAAAAACAAAAGAAGAAGCGAGAGAAGTAAACGATAGTCTTGAAATTCCGAAGTAAAAGGTCTCAAGCTCTATTACCTAAAATGAACTAAACCACATCTGTCTGTTTTTACACAAAATGAAAAAACTTTTATTTCTGCTTATCTGGCTTCCTCAACTCCTCATAGCTCAGGAGATAAAATCTATCACCTCTGATGAATGGAATCAACTGGTTGACTATCTTGATCAAGAGCAGTGGGAAGAAGCCAGCAAAACCTCATTCGGATATCTGAATAGACTTTCCAAAGAAGAGCAGGAACTAGACCAGGCAGCTATGCTTCGATATATGTATCTGCTTTCACAGTCTGGTATGATGAACGACAGGAAGCTCTCTAAGGACGAAGCGTTCAAAAATGTAAAAGAATTTAAAGGTAAAACTCTTATTCTACCAGGACATCCACTGGAAACCAAACAAGGTTTTAATGTTATTCACCCTGCCAACAATAGAGCAGATACGCTAATGATTACTCAAAGCAATCACAAAGCCACCAATATCCTCTGTTTTGAGTACGTAATTCTGGAAAATAAGCTCTCTATGGCAGAGTTTGAAATGTTAAAAGGAAAGATTGGCCGTGTAAAGGGTAAGCTTAAATCCATTCATGTACATGGCAACTTTTTACCTCGCTTCCAGCTCTTTATTACCAAAGCAACTATGGAGGTAGAATAAACAAGACAAAGATAGCTTTTAAGCTATCTTTTGTTATTTCTTACCCATTGCTTCTGCTTCTTTAGCGGCTAACAAATAGATCAGCGAGGCTGTACCATCCATAGTGGGTTCATTGGTACTGTAGTCACCGTAGTCGTCATGATATACAACCAGATCGCTCTGAAAAGTGGCATACTCATCGAGTTCGTGCAATTGGATACCAATTAGTTTCTTGTAAATACTTCCATATACAGGTCCATCTACTAATCCACCATCAATAGGATATTGTTTCAGATGGGTAAAGGCAGCATGTGGATCGGCAGGTGTATCTCCCCAGGCAGGTAAACCATATACCATAGAAGTTCCCCAGGGATTACAGCCAAACAACCAGTCAATCGTAGCCTGCCCCAAGGCCTCAAACTCATGGCTGTTTGTAAGCTTCTGATACCACAAACACTGAATAGCAAAAGCCACAGTGAGGTTATTGCTGCACCAGATAAAGGGAACTCCTCTATAAAATGCATTGGCTTTGGCTTTATTCCAGACTTGTTCAATTCCTTTTTTATAGTATCCAACTACCATTTCTCTATCCTTTCCTTTAACCTGTTGAGCCAACTCATAATGCCCCAGATTAATAAACGGATACCACTGGTAGTGAGCAGCAGTATCTTTACCCAGCCAGGGAGTAACCGATTCGTTTGTGGCATATTGCAGTGCTTCATTCCATTGTTTCTGCCAGGTAGCAGCCAGTTCCATGTCATCTACCCAGTTGTCTTCTGCATAGATGTAGGGAGACTTCACTGATACGGTTTGTGTCACACCAGGCTTCTTCAAAGCGAAAGCATAGGCGGTTTTAGCTTTTTCCTGTAACTGATCACTATATGCTTTGTCTGTCTGTTTATAGAGTTGAGCTCCTAAGGCAAATGCACTCACAAATTTGGCAGCCGTAGAAGAGGTGCCTGTAGTATGATTCATTCCCTTTCCCTGTTGCTGAGACTCTCCATTAATAAAATACACCGGACGTTCATATCCCCGACCATACTGACTATCCTGAGCAGGCATACGCATAGAAATATGATCTCTGTCATCAGCAATCTGGTTAAACATCCAGTCCGGACGAGGATGCATTTTCACTAGCCAGTCCAACCCCCACCGGGCCTCATCCAGCACATCTGCCTGTTTATTTTTTCCTTCCAGTCCATTTGCCTGCCGGGTGTCTGTAAATACACCTGGAAAATCCCGATAAGCCATCAGCAGATGATAGGTCGCATTGGCAGATGTTGTCGCATACTGCAAATAATCCGTTGCATCATGCCACCCTCCTACTACATCCACATGACTACTGTCAGGAAGTCCCGCTTTTGTACCGTACAACGCATATCCATCATGCGTGTGACAACTATCTTTCAGATAAGGATTGAATCCGGTACGCTGCTGCCGCATATAACGTAAACAGAAATCGGCAGCCCCTTTGTATGCATCAGTCCCTATCCGAAATTGTGGTGATCGCACTCCTCCTGCCTGAAGATAAAACTGCCCTGTCCGCTGGAACTTAGAGAAATCAAGTCGGTAGGTATCTAGAAAAGGTCCATAAGCTCCAAACGCTTTTCCAACATCCCCTTTAAAAACAACCTTCTTTGTAGTAGCATCCACTAGTTCAAACTCCTTAATCTGACTTTTTTCTTTGGCACACCACACAGCCACCTTGATACCTACAGGTGTGTACCCTAACTGATTAATACGTATCCATGCCTGTACAAATGAAGTAGTATAGGTTGGTATATTGGTATAGCTCAGCCAGGAAGGCAGAAAAAAAAATACTAACGAGATACTTAATCTTTTCATGAAAGAAGTAAGCAAAGAAATAACAATCAGGAATTTAACAAATCAGGTACTGTCACCAACCGATAGTTTCGGTTTTGCAATTCATCAATCAGCTGAGGCAGATACCGATAAAACTTATCTGTCCGACGTGGATCGGTACCCAGATGAAGCAGAAGCATAAAACCGTTTAATCCGGAATCATGTTTCTGCTCATAGGTAAGTATGGATTGATAGATTCGTTCACTGGATACATAACGATCTGCCATTTCAGGATAAGTATAATCTGCATTGCTATGTGTACCCGATGTAAAATTGACTAATTGCATGCCAGCCTGTTGGGTCCACACAGCAATAGAATCATTATACCACTCATATGGAGGCAAAAAATACGGCGCATCAGCAGATGAGATATTCCATCGCTTCAATTCCTTATAGGAATTGGCAAGATCTGTTGTAAACTCTTTTTTTGTCACCAGCAAGCTATCTCTCTTCTGCCAGTCGCAATACAAGAGGTGTTTGTCGGAATGAGATCCAAGGTAGTGGCCATCGCTTTTCAGCTTTTTTATCACAGAATGAAAGACCGGATTACGGTAAAAATTTCCGGTAAGAAAAAATGAGGCCTTAATCTTCTTCTGTTTCAATGTAGTTGCAACAAATTCTCCCCCATCCCCAAATTCATCTCCGGTAAATACCAATGCCAGCTTCTGAACAGTAGTATCTCCCCGCACAATAGCTCCCTTTACTTTTATCTGATTTTTCTTATCAGAGGGAGAGATTATTCCAGAACTCATAACAAATGACTTGATCACAAAGCCACTTACCATCAGTACAGCAACAAATGCAATCAACCTGCTCGCTAGCGCATAAAAATTCGGTCTCATTACCGTAATCAACTTAACAAATTTCGTTTTAAAACTTGGGGATCAGACCAGAAAGATATGTATTCTTCTGGTCTGATACATTTTATTTGAGATGAACGCAATAAAACGATGTACTACCGGTTATATACAGGTTCTGATTATTCGTATCCAGCGTAATGGTTGAAGGTCTTTCAGGAACCTTTACTGTGTTTATCAGTTTACCATCCGGGTTATATACGTAGATCTGCCCATCGGCTATATAGACATTTCCTTGCTGATCCACTGCAGAAGCAAACTCTCCCTTCTCCGTAAAATAAGTCAGACCAGAGACATATCCTTCCGGGCTTACTTGCAGTCTCACGGTTCTCTTGTCGTATTCATCAGTTTCATATAACAGCTTGCCAGGATAAGCTTCTACCAGACAGGCAGAACGTGCCAGATCATACACTACAGGAATAATAGTAACTCCGTCTTTAGCCACATAACATTCGGATGGTTTATTGACTGTGACTGTATTAAAATCGTGATAATCTCTCCAGCGATGGGATGGATAAAGGGCTTTAAAGATAGTGGCAATACTTCCCATCTTTACTTTTGGCAAAAGCTGAATAGTCTCATCCGGATCGGCAGGATTAATGCTATATACCAGCGTACCAAAACCAGAATTTCCCCAACCACTAAAAGATGTTCCGGCAGCATCGGGCGGATTAGTGTAAACCTCCGGTTTTCCATCTACCAGATATCCTTTTTTGGGAACGTACTTAAATACCACAAGTAAATTATCGTTCTTATCGCATGACAATGCATGTGGTTCCCAGGGATAATCTGCCAGCAGGTTAATGCGACGAGTCTCTGCCGACCATTTGTAAATGCGCCGCATACGGGATTCACAGAAATAGATATTGCCCTTACTGTCTTTTGTAATACCTTCCGGAAACTCAAATCCAGTTGCCAGCTTTTCTATATTCCCTTCTGTCTGAAAGGATTTCCCGGGTTGGTTATCCAATTCTGTAATGATCAATCGGTTAAACTCCCACGGACGGACAGTATAATTACTGTTGGGATCATATAGAGGGGTGTTGGTTGTATACTTAATCTGGCTATAATTGTGTACATTCAGAAATTCAATAGTAGCATTGCCAGATACACGAACAGAATAAGGATAAGGCTTATTCACCCGGATTACCCGAAACATATACAGATTGGCAAAGACCATATCCCGACAATTCTGAATATCCAATG
The DNA here is from genome assembly GCF_030068545.1 of Xanthocytophaga flava. Taxonomy (NCBI): domain Bacteria; kingdom Pseudomonadati; phylum Bacteroidota; class Cytophagia; order Cytophagales; family Rhodocytophagaceae; genus Xanthocytophaga; species Xanthocytophaga flava. Next base: position 56,857 of record NZ_JASJOR010000025.1, read on the forward strand.
GCAGACATTCTGTACTTTCCAGGCTCTCTTCTTCTAATTGCAAGGCATATACCTTCCAGTTAGCTACATTGGAGAAACGCACTTCATTTCGCACATGGTGCTCTACCGACATAGCATAGATTCGTCCGGGAGTGCTGGTGTTGGATATATAGGCTCCGGCATTGGCATACGAACTAGCCGACCATATGTTTTCAATAATGCCTCCTCCTCCATCCGTAACCCACAAACTCCAGTATTGTGTATCCCAGGAAGGATCTACACTTGTAATCCAGGGAAGCGGAGGTGCCGCAGGTTGTTTCCACTTTCGCTGCATACTTCCATGTCCCCCAATAAATTTTACATCATTGAGATAGGATTGCTCACCAGCAGTCCATTTACAGGCAACAGCCCGTGGATTATCTGCGCCTGTAGACAGGCCAATACCACTCACAATATTCTTTCCACCTTTGGCCGTTTCGAGCAATGGCTTGGGAGCGCCAAAACTGCCAAAGGCAACTGTATTATTATCAAGTACAAATTGAGTTCCAATAGGATTCAAACCAATTAAAACGGTGTTCGGCTTTAGTTTGATTGTTTCACTAACCTTATACCAACCTTGTGGTACATAAATAGTTGGGTATTTATCAATAGCTTCCTGAATAGCTTTTGTATCATCAGTAGTACCATCTCCTGTAGCTCCCAGCGTTTTGAGATTTACCCAGGTACCAATAGGTGGCAGATTGGGAATATCTTTGGCAACAGGGACAGGAAATGTTTTTAGAGGTACTAACTCTGAGATGGTGTGATTCACAGGATCAGCATAGAGACTGCTCATCTGTAAACCGTGCATAAAATTCTTTATTTTATAGATAGCCTCTTTGCTGGTTACGGTTTGTCCGGATTCACGAAAACTTATCAGTACAGGTACATTACGACAATCAACGTTACGAAGACTGATCTGATTACCTGCATTTTCGCCCAGGCTAATGGTAATTGCTGGTCCGCTTATACGATCAAACTGGCAATCTTCCATAAACAGCTTCTCTACATAATTAGGCTGAATCTCTATTACTGAAGGCACATTAACGGCTCTCATACGTATGATGGTAAGCCCAGCTTCACGCGTATTAATAGCCGATTTCCGCTGTCCTTCAAAATAGGTATCAATCATAACAAACTGCCAGCCTGGAGAAGGTTTGGTTGTATAAATCCCATATTCCCCACCAAAAAACCGGACATCATTCATTTCATTACCTACATCAAACATTCCAGCCTTACCGTTTCCAATCTGAATGTCAACATGAGAGATAAAGCTATGCTGAGCATAATGAGTTCGCAAGGCAACTGCATAAGGATTACTGTCTTCAATCCGAAGGTTTATGTTAGACATAGCACTATAAAAGGTCCCGGCATTGGCATCATTCACTTTCTTGCCTTCCTGCACTACCTGACTGGTGAACCAGAACATATAGTGGGCTTTCCCTTTATCTGTACTATCAGGAGCCTGAAAACCAGGTGAGTTTTTCTTCAAAACAAATTCAGGTCGTTTACTTCCATACCCTATCAAACGTATTGCCTGTGGAATATAGATAGTCTTAGAGATAAGATAGGTTCCCTGAGGAATAAAGAGAATTCCAAAGTTGTGTGTTGTTTTCAGGTCGTTTATGGCATTCTGCAAAGCATCTGAAACGTCTGTTTTGCCATCTGCTTTAATGGGAAAGTTTGCAGGTGTAAAATAAACAGCTTCTTCATCCGCTAATCGTTCTGTATAAAAAGAAGTACCTCCATAGCTCTTATTTTGTGCATGAATCGCGATGGGTATCAGCAATAAACTAAGAATAAGTAAACCAGATTTAAACATAAAAAATTGTTAGGGGTTGGTTAATGCATTTTTCAATGAGGCTGGCATCAGCTCTTATTTTAGTCTGGGTACTTTTCTTAGCTTTAGAAGGGCATGTATATAACTATACAAAGATCAAATATGCTATCTTTTTACAAATTAGCCATGCATTTCAAAGAAAAATTTATATATTCTCATAGGAAAGGAAATAATTTTCTAATTCAATTAAGAGACTGATTAGAGCTTACCAGTGTATATTTGACAACCAATTTTGAATTAGGGTAATCCGTAGAAAGACCCGGAAAAGAGAAATTTTAATTTTTACGCAAGAAGCCAACCAATCTACATTTCATATTGAGAAATCCAATACGCAGAAATAAGAATATTGGCACTGCCAAACAGGGATTCAAACGGAATAATAAGATGGTGATCCCTTTTTTACGACATTCTACTAAATTTTTTGATGAAAACCTCACAGAATACACAAAAGTCAGGCGCTGCATCAATGGAGTCAACTTTCTCTTTGTTGTGGAGAAAACACGTCCCGATTATTATCATGCCTGTACTATCGAGGACCTGGAAGTAATCCTGCGTAATGTGCTGGTTAAAGATCTGGGAGATCTGACAACCATCATTTTGCGTCAACCCAAACGAAAAGAGGAGATACTTTCTCCTGTATGGGGTAGGCTTGTCTATGGGTACGAATTTGAAAATGTAATACAGCCTGCGATTATTCTTGAAGCACAGAGCTACCAACGAAGTTTGGTATGGAAGAGAAATTTACATGTAGATGCTCAAAGAGAACTGGAACGACTCCGACACGATGGACACAGAATAGAAGAAAACCGAAGAGAATTCCGTATCTATCCGGAACCGGATAAGGTAAGAGCCACCCAATTATACCGAACTTTACTGCATGAAATCGGGCACTATGTCCAGTATAATCAAACCGGTGATGAGTATGTATATATTCCAAAAAATGAAAGGGAAGCTTTTGCTCATCGTTACGCGGATAAAATGAGCAAAATTTTACAGGAAAGTCGTCAGATTCCCTTTGATCGGATTGTTGACTTTGAAGCATTAACGCGAGACAATTTGCAAATCAGTGATTTTATAGACGGATACAAAGATTTTTTATATAAGAAATTTGATGCATTTGATAAGCCTGTTGATGATTCAGAGAAACTCATTTTGAGAAATGCAGTCGAAGTTATTTTAAAAGCTATACCATCCCAGCAGTTGGATGCAGAAGATTATTACCTCTGGGGCTATTTATACTATTTTTCGGATGGCGACCGTCCCACTCTCAGAAAGGTTGCGAAAGGCAAATTTGAGCAATCATTAGCCATTGACTCTGACTATTACAGGTCCAGACTTTATCTGGCTCACTGCTTGCACGATGACCGAGAACTGGATGAGGCATTACGAGAATATGAAATGGTTGATCAGGAAGCTTTAAAACAGGAATTCCCTATCTGGCGGTATGTTAAATTGCGGGAGCAGATTGGTTATTGCTATTACCAATTAGGCTTTCCCACCAAAGGAGAAGCTTATTTTGAAGAGGTGCTTGAGTACTATCGTACTATAGATGATCAACTAGCTGTTCCTAGTGAGTTATTATCCTGTTTGCCCAAAAACCATCCAATAGCTATAGCACTATGTAAGATAGGAAACTATAAACACGATAAGTTTAAAGCCGAAACATCTTAATAATCCATTTTCTGTATAATCAATCAGGAACATGTAGCAATTTCTGGTTTTGAGTAGCAGATAATTTATGATTTTGGAGTCATTCTTACCCAGTCATTTTGCAGATAATACTCTGTCGTTGTCTTCCAGAAAGCAAAGTTTAGAACTCCGGTAGCACTTACAAACTCCCAGGTTCCAGTGTAAGAAGATTCAGCTGTCCACTTGTAAGGGGTGTCTCCTCGTTTCGTTACTTTCAACCGGCATTGGTTACTCAATCCCCACATAAAACACTGGAAAGCATCTTCCCATCTGTCAAACTCTGAATGCCACATTTCAAAGTAGACAATAAATAAAGAATCTGGTTGAGCAGACAAGATTACAGTAAATCCTTTCTCTGATTTGGGTAGAACTCGAATAGAATCACCGGATCGTTCAACAACAATCTCCGGATGTTGTTTCAAATGTTCAAGGATTACCTCTATAGGATGACTCATTGGAAATTAGTCTAAGGCATTTTGGCTATAATATCTCCTTACCTGATTGTTCTCCATTCTTTTAAAATGCATGTAATGTAACCAAAAGGGTACAACCAATGCGCTTATCAGCGTAAGTAACTATATAGCTTTCAAAAAGTTTTGTGATGTTCTTCCTATGCCTTGAATACTCATAATTACTAAAAATATAACCAAAGCACAACCAGGTAATAGCACAACGATAATTGTACCTGTCACAACAAGATAGTACAAATTATATAACAGGAATCCTATTGTACAATTGAGAAGAACAGATCTAATCATTTAAAAGCTTCTAGTCTCCCAAAAGTAAGACATCTCTTAAAATTTTGCAGCTTATTTTTCAGGTTTATATAGAGAGAAGTAGTTTATATCATTTTAGTTATGTTCATCTACAAATAAAATACAGCAAGCAAATCAGAAATCTTCTTTCCAATCGTTTATGATACACACACTTTGATTTATCTATACTATCCTTATGAAGAATGCTATTTGGGTGTTATTAGTAGTAGTAAGCTATCTCTTCGGATGTAAATCTAAAAACACACATAATACACTTTCTGTAACAACGCCTTCTTTTCAAGAGAAAGAGCGAAGCAATATAAACCTTGTAGATGAATACATAGCCCAAAATATCAGAAGCTTTCATGATGGAGTTTACATTGATTCTATTGTATATCCAGGTACATCGTTGTTTTACAAAGATTCTCTCTATATCCAGAGTCTGAATACAGTCTTATATCATGCCAGTGATAACTGCATAGACTGCCCAAGTTATGTTATTGCATTGGATCTATCCAACAAACAACTGTATCACTGGACCCATTCGGGATTGTATGATGCCGTTATAGAATCCAAAGTTATTTACCCGTTAGAGTTACATGAAGCTGTACTTGAGCAGCCCAAAATCGGGATTCTTATACATAATTATTTGGGACTGGAGTTTTTCCTGAATCATTGTACAGCGCTTAGAAACAAACCGCTAGAATTAGACATTCTGAATTCTGTGTTTCAGTTTCACTCTCTACAGCAATCAACTCGTATCTACAATCCTGCTGATATTGACAATCTAACCATTAAACCTGCAATCCGTAAGTTATTGAAACAGAAGTTGGAAAAAGATTTTACCCTTATATACAAAGATGGACTCGTAATATCTTACTTTGAGAACAGATTTTCTTTTGAGAAAGAGTTATCTCGAAAGCAAAAAATGAAAAAGATTCAGGAATTTTACAATAGACTGGATAAAACTGCCCTTTATCGGTTAAAGATATGTGTTATTCGTAAACCTTGGGCTAACCAGCCAGAATTACCTCATCCTATTCAGGCTTTACCCTCTTATGAATCAGAAATACCTACAAAATAACTTTCTGCAGATATTCTTCCTATCTATCATGTCGTTTGATTTTTCTTAGCCCACTTCATCATTCCGTCTCCTTTTACGTACACAAAATGCGCTTGTGTCGCTGGTTCTTTCTGATTTTGAGACTCTCGGCGTCTCATTTCTTCCTGTGTAGCCATTAACTCTTCCAGATTCTGACGTAGTTCTTCTTCCTGAGCCTTCATTTCCTCGCTCAACTGTTGTGTCTGAGCCAGAAGATGTTTGGTTTCCTGCGCATTTCGTACATTCTGGAAAGTAGAACCAATCATTTCAGATAACCTCTCTACAAAATCCTGCTGATGAGACTCAAATTTCTCAAACGATGCCAGTTCAATTACTCCTATTACTTCTTTGCGATTATTAAATAAGGGCACTAACAAAAGGCATGCAGGAGTTTCTTCACCTAATCCAGATGTAATACGCAGATAGGTATGAGGTATCTGTGTCAATAAAATACTTTGTCCCTCCAGTACACAAGATCCCAGTAATCCTTCTTCCACTGGAACACGCTGGTCTATGTATTTACGCCGATTAAATGCTACACAGGCCAGTAGTTCAAGATAAGCTCCAGACTCAAGTCCTCTAGCTCTATCCATATTGCCAGAAAACAGATAGATTCCTCCCTGATTAGCCGGAAGATATTTTATCAATTGCCTTATCAATACAAGAGATAACTCATTCAGATCTTCAGCTTGTGTACGAATCACTTCATTAAACTGAGCTAATCCTTCATTTAGCCAGTTACGCCGAGCATCTTCAATAGAAATCTGACGTAGCCGATCTCTCATCTGCAAAATTGCCTTAGGCAAATTATCTTCTACAGTAATCTGATCGTTCACTTTCACTTTGTATGTAGCTTCCAGGTTGCCTTTTTCAATCTCATTGACAAAAGCTGCTGAATTTTTCAGGTCCGAAATCAGAAGATTAATCGATCTGGCAATACGTCCCATTTCATCAGCAGATTCATAGGCAATTTGTCGGGATAAATCACCATCAGCAATTCGGTCAGAAATGGTGGATATTTCCTCAATAGGTTTTCCAATTAGCTGCTTAACAGCCCAATATACACCTCCTAAAAGAGATACGTTTACCAGCAGTAAAAACAGAAGATAGATATTAAAATTCGTTTTAGTGATTTCTGCCTGTTGAACCAATAGAGACACCACTTTCTGGTTATGTACCAGCAAAGCACCTTTTATTATTTTCTGCCCTAACTGATTACTGCTTTTCTGCATCTGAATACTAGCTAGTGCTATCGTTGCAGAATCTTTTTTCGTTTCAACTGACACATCTGCTTCTGTCAATGTCTTGGTTCGATCCTGATAGTCTGATAACAAAGTCTCTACTTCATTCAATTCAGCCAATACCTGTGGTGATGCAGGTGGAAACAACATATAGGTTTCAGTCTGGGCAGGGACTCCACCCTCCTTGAGCACTTTAACAGATGAAATATGCAATGTCAGTGCCTTGCTTAATTCTTCTTTTGCAGAAGCAGCCATATCGCCTGTAGCAGATGTAGCCAGTAGACTAAACGCTGCAATTCGCTGAGAAAGCATCCGGTTACGACCTGCCACATCTACCAGTTGTGAATTGAGGTTCATGCTGGCAATAAAATTCCGCAACGGAATAAAACTTATTACCTCTATAAGAAGCACTACTGAGAAAATAACAAGAAGTTTCCTGCTTATAGAGAAATTATGGAAAGAATACATGCCTGTACGTTTTTCGTTGTGAAAATGAGTTTAACTTCACTTCAAAAAAAATCAACACAAAGGTACAGTGAATCAAAAATGCAGAACAGCTTAGTCAAAAACAAAAACTTACAACACCCTTATCTTCAAACGATTACAAATACAACCATTATTAACTCAACCCATTAAAATTTTAAACTTCACTATTTTTTCTCACTTTTAGCTCATTATCTAGTTAATAGTATAAATACTTAAACACTTCATTATTAAAAACTAAGTAAATATTCTCAAAATACAGAGTTTCACTGTATTTCTCTAAAATTCTTGTTTAGCAATAAAATTGATTATTATCAAATAAACACTCTATTTCACTATCATTTTTAATAAATTATAGTGTATCACCCACTTCTATAGACCAAGTACTTACATGTGACCAATGTTGACAAACAAGTATATATACTCATTTTTACTATTTTCTTCAGATTATCTTCTTTAAGCTCATTTACGGTAGATAAAATCCCATCCATAATCATGTTGCAACTCCATTGAAATTATGACGATATTCTATCAGTTGAGTCTGTATATACTATGAAGGCAAATAAATACGGAATGTTGTTCCTTTGTTGGGTTCACTATCTACCTCAATCTTACCATTCATAGCATCAACCTGTTCCTTTACAATAAACAATCCCATACCTTTTCCTTCTGTATGAAAATGCATTCGATGGTAGAGCTTAAAGAGTTTTTTGGGATCATTCTTTGTCAGATCCATACCTAAACCATTATCCTGTACAGACACACATACATATTTATCTACCTGTAATGTCTGAATAGTAACAATAAGGGACCGATCAGGACTACGGTATTTGATTGCATTAGAAAGTAGATTATAAAGAATACTTGTCAAATAACTTCTTATAGCAGTAATTACTTGTACATCTGAAAAATCAGTTAGTACCTGCGCCTGGGTATTAGCAATGGGTCCTTTCAAACTTTCCAATACTGTTTGTGCAACCTCATCCAGATGTACAGGTTCCCGTACAGCATCTGCCTGATTACGCATTAGCAGAATATCATTCAGGTCATTGACAATCATATCCAGATTACTAGCCGAACGATTCAGGTACTCGAGCATTTGAGGAGTCGCTGAACCATTCTGCTGGCTTTCACTAAAGATCCCAACCAAACCCATGATCTGAGCAATAGGCGCCCGAAGATTATGCGAAATAATGTAGGTAAACTGTTCCAGATTCTGATTTTGTTTTACCAGATTATCATGAGCAATTTGTAATTCCTCAGTTCGTTCAGCTACACTTTCTTCCAGATGATTATTCAAATCCAATATTTCTTCGTTTTGTCGGTTTATCTCCTCATTTTTTTCAAACAGTTCCCTTTGCTGAGTGATCAATAACCGATTTGCCTTATTTTTCTGATGATTACTTCTATACAACAGTCCGGCAAACAATGTTGTGCAAACCAACAGAAAAGAAGAAGCAAGTAACCAGGATTCCTTCTTTTGTTCTGAAGCCGTGATGACAGCATTGTTTTTTTTCAACAACTCTATTTCTCCCTGTTTTTTATCGAATTCAAAAGAAACACGTATATGTTCAACCTCAGTATTAAATGATTGTCGCCCCAAAGAATCTTTTACCTGATAGTACAGTTGCTGATAATAAAATGCACTATCAAACTGGTTAGCATGTTGGTAGCAATCTACATACGATTGATATACCTCTATCAGATCATCGTATTCCTTTTCACGCATCGCTAATAAGCGAGCATTCGCCAACACCTGTTTGGCCTGAGCATATTTTTGTTCTTTTGTATAGATTTGGCTTACTCTGCTCATGGTAGTGACAACATCCCCCCATATCATAAATTTACGACTTAGCTCCAGGTTAGCCTGATAATATTTCAGGGCTGTAGTATAATTATGTTTCAGCTCATATATATGCCCGATGTTACCATAATTTATCCCAATCCAGGCACTATCTTTTACTTCTTCAGCCAGCTTTAATGACTGCTTATTATAATTTATAGCCTTTGTATATTGCTTTTGATTACGATAAATCAAGCCAATCGTATTCAGCAAGCTAATATGAGAACGAGAATCCAGAGAATCTGCACTGATATCTAATGCCTTCTGTAGGTAGGAAAGAGAAAGTTTTTCCTGTTTAGTGTGATAAAAAAGATTTCCTATTCGATAGAGAATTCGCCCCTGAGATAATTGTTGCTTAGTACTTGCATATATATTTAGTGCATTGAGATAATACTTTAGACTAGAATCTGCCTGATCCAAAGAATTATAGACATTTCCTGTCTGGGCAAGGTCATCTGCCAGTTCAACAGGCAAATGATAACTACGAGCCAATCGGCAAGCTCGTACAGCAGCGTCAAGTGCTTGAGAAACATGATTCGTTAGTTCATAAATGACCGCTTCCATCCGATATCCTGCAGCCAGAGGTCCTTTAAAAGACAAATGCCTGGTGGCATTCTGTATCTTGCCCAGTATACTTATCAATTCCTCATCAGATAGTTGATCTGCTGCCAGACGCAGGTTATTCTCAAGTTTTCGATAGGTAGTCCGATAAGTAGTGGGTGTGGTACGAGCTAATTCACTAATAGTAGTATCTATTGCCTGATGCTGAGCAACCAAACTATCTACAACACCTACAAAAAAAAATGCTATGAGATAAAATACACGTATTTCAGAATAGATTTTCACAAGGAAACAAGGTCAAAAAAAGAATGGTATAACGTTTATATAATACCATTTTCTAACTGAAAACAGCATTGTACTTCTGAAAGCACATTTTATATGTGACACGCAGATTTCTCTTATGGTTGTGAGATTCTAACGTATTAGGGGTAAGTGTATCAGGTCAATGTATACAGGTTTGAGAAATTTCAGGTACAAACTATTTGTTTCTGTCTGATTTTCAAAAAAATATATACTACCCAAAGTAGTAGTTCCCAAAAAGTAACTCAATAATCCATTCATTTTTGTCACAATGGATAACAAGAAATGACAAAACATACAGTTTCGAGATTTTATCTAAATTTAGCCCGGTTTTATACAAATCTACCAAAGTATCTAAAAATATCATAATCTGCTTCTTAGGATAGTAAGAAAAATAATAAGTAACCAGCAAAAGAATATAACCGGCCAAATAATAATAGGTCAGAAGAGAACAAGTCAACTATTTCATTGTCTTTCAAACATCTTCTTTTCCTTTGTCATCAGGTATTTTCAAACAGATATTAGTCTTCATTAACATCCCAGTTGTGAAAACTCAGCTACTTTTTTCATTATCTCCTTTTCACTGGCTTCTCCTGATAAAAATAAGGCAGGTCTATGATTATTATAATGATTGGAGACATCAATAATAGCATCGGGCTTATAGTCACCATCCAAATCTCCTACCCACATAACAACAGTCATAGTATCATCAAATACATCATGCTCAACCAGAAGTTGCTGTTTTTCTACACCATCTTTAATGATGGAGATATACAAACGATAGTCTGATACCTCATTACTGATCTTTTGTCTCTTTCCTGTAGCTCGCAACGTATAGGTGATAGAATCCACTGTAAAAGAATTTTTTTCGCTTGGCCAAATTGTCTTTTGTGACATCACAACTGTATCTATATTTCTCTCAGGCAGACTTATACCTGTAATAAGTAAAAGGCAAGTGTCCTTATCTGATACGGAAACTTGTCTTCCAGACCATACATACTTAGTATCCAAAAGCGCATCATATACAGTTTTCACCTGAACAATAGTTTTCTTCACATAATACCCAGTAGTAGTCTGAAATAGTCCGTACCATTGCTTATTGTCTGCACCTTTCCATACTTCATTGTTATGAAAATTTCCAGTCTCCAGGATCTTGATTTTGGTATCAGGTTCAGAAGGCACACCTCTGACATATCAAAGCGGACTGTAGTATCTTCTACAAGAGCAGTAGTAGTAAAAACGGATGTACTATCCTGTTGTAGTAAGACAGCCGCAGTATCCTGAATGGATTGATTGTGGTTAGATTTAGTTTCAGAACAGGAGCAAAGTAGCCAACCCAATAGGAAGCAATAGCTTATACCTGTCTGCATGTGTTTATAAAAATTCACTAATCTCATTGTTTTAAATTGCTTACAAGATCGTAGAGTTATCCCGTGTAAAGGCATTATTTACTTATTTATCCGAATATTTTTTATGCTGATTGAGCTTCTCTATAAAGAGAGTAAGCCGCTGAGTACGAGTTTCAGCTTTTTTAGCAGACTCAATCCAGACAATGTATTCCTTTCGATTGGTATAAGACAATTTTTCAAAATAAGATTTTGCCTCAGGATTAGCCTCTAATAATGGAATCACATCTTCTGGAAGTTCAACCACTCTTTCCTCTGTATCTTTCTCTATTTCTACATCCACTATATCACCAAATGTTTTATTGAGTTCTTTGCGGATAGCTTTTGTCATCCCTAGTCTATGGCAACCCGCCCCCATATTAGCAAGGCTACCCCGATAAAGCACTTTTCCATCAAGCAATGCTTTTACTTTTACCTGTCCTTTTACTCCATACAATTCCTGTACATCATACGGAAATGCGATATAGCCAGCATCCATCTCATTATGCTGTTCAATTTTAGCAGCAAATGTTACTTTTTGGTTTTGTTCCATCTTCTCATCAGGTAGTGGGATATAATCATCTTTCATCAAATTTATCAAAAGTAGTTGAATTTAACGTATGTTGTTTGTTCTCAAACCATCCACCTGACAGCTACAAAAACAAATACACTGATGCTCTGTATCTGGCAAATTTTACAGGCATCCCGCTATTCAGACATACACTTACAACTTCTCTAAACTCATTCATTATCTACCTTCTTATACCCTACCTACTACATACTCCTGATTTCAAGAAAATACATCTTCTTTAGTATCCCACTTTCCATTTTATACATTCAGATTTATAGCCAGTCCAACAAAACAGACTATATGCTGAATGGTGTTGCTTGTTATAAAGAGTGCAATACGAACGACTGGAGAAAGATATCCAAATGATGAAACAAACAGGAATTAATGTGTCTCGTATAGCAGAGTTGATGTAGAGTACAGTAGAACCTCAGGATGGAGTCTTTGATCTTCATCTATTGACTTTGAATTCAATGCCATACACAAGGCAAATATCCGAGTCATTACAGGAACACTCACCTATGCAGTTCCAACATGGCTGATTCGTAAGTCTCTGGATGTACTGGATCGTGTTCCTAGCTGTTTGTAGAATACATGAAAAACAAATTCAAAACTCTGGATAAGATCAATGACGATTCTCTATCATTGAAGAAAACCAGAGACATAAAAAAAGAACCAGACTTTATTAGTCTGGTTCTGGTATATACTTAGACATTATGTAGTTCTGCTTCTTTCTCTTTTTGGATTGTAGCTGCATTTGGACGAATAATAAGTCGCAAGGTAGGATCGTTGGTAATAAATGACCACATCCAGCTAAAGGCCAAACGCATTTTATTTCTAAAGCCAACCAATGGTATAATGTGAATAAACAACCAAACCATCCAGGCAAAGAAACCTTTGAAAGAGAATCCAGGCAGATCGGCAACCGCTTTGTATTTGGAGATGATTGCCATGCTACCCTTGTCGTTGTACCGGAAAGGTTTTAATGATTCATTGTCCTTCAACCGCTTCAGGTTTTTAGCCAGCAATGCACCTTGTTGTATAGCGACCTGCGCCACCTGTGGATGACCTTTCGGGAACTTCGGATCTGACAACTGCATACACTGATCACCCAAAGCAAAGATATTAGTTGTTCCCTGTACCTGATTGTATTCATTTACCAGAATACGTCTCCCCCGAGTAATAACTTCAGGGGCCAGGCCAGGAGCTTCTCTGGCAATTACCCCAGAAGCCCATAATAAAGCATTGGTTTCAATGGTACTTCCATCTGCCAGAAACACCTTTCCATCCCGATAATCTTTTACAGGTGTATTCAGAATAACATTTACACCTAGCTTTTCCAGTACATGAGCAGCTTCTTTCTGGGCTTTGGTACTCATTGGAGCCAGCAAGACAGGGCCTGCATCAACCAGGTAAATGTGTGATCCAAAGTCCTTAATTTCAGGATATTCTTTTTCTGCTGTATATTGTCCCAGCTCTGCCAGCATACCTGCCAGTTCTACTCCGGTAGGACCTCCTCCAGCGATCACTATATTCAGATAGCAATCCCGTTCTTCTTTAGTTTTTGCTCTCACAGCCTTCTCCATATTCATCAGCAACTGATTTCGAAGTACCAGTGCCTCATCAATGGTTTTCATAGGCAGAGCCTTCTGAGCAACTCCTTCTATACCAAAATAGTTGGTTTCAGTACCCATAGCCAGGATCAGATAGTCATAAGGCAGTATACCTGTATCTGTCTCAATTGTATTGTTCTGTGGGTTTATTCTGACAAGACTTCCCATATGAAACCGCAAATTATCCTTATGCTGAAACATTCTGCGGAAAGGGTGACTTATATTAGAAGGCTCAATAAAAGCAGTGGCCACCTGATACAAAAGTGGTGGAAAGAAATGATAGTTATTCTTGTCGACAAGAGTTATCTCAAACTGTTTGTCATGTGATAGCGACTTAACGAAGTTGATTCCAGCGAATCCGCCGCCCACTACTACAATTTTCATTGCCGTAAAGGTTTATATAAAAAATAATAGGTTGGTATGATCTCGGACTCAAAATACTATGCTTAGCCATATAATCCGTTTTCCACTACCATTCTCCCTCACAATATCTCTCTATTCTTGGGTATTCCTATCCTTTTTTCTATATGTCTAAAAGTATGCCATAGACTCTTTGATGATAATCTCCCCCTCTATTGTATAAAACCCTTAAATGCCTGTGTATAGTTCTTCCCAACCTGAATTCTTTTGTTATTTTTTAAGATTACCATTTTACCTTCCAGGTAAGCTACATGATTTTTGTTAACAATGAAAGATTTGTGTACACGAATAAAATCATTTTCAGGCAATTGATCTTCAAAACTACCCATGGTACGCATGGTAAGATGATAGCGATCCTCCAGCCAAATCTTTATATAATTGCCATAGGCTTCCAGATAATAGATATCCTTCAGATTTAGTTGGATGAAACGTTTATCAGATTTAATAAAAATCTGTTGTTCTGGAGCAGGTTCACTAACACCAGGCAGATTGCTCCCTTCCTGGTTTTTCAGTTGATACAATTCATAGGCTTTTTGAACAGCTTTCAGAAAACGATCAAACCGAAACGGCTTTAGCAGGTAATCACACACATCCAGTTCAAAGCTTTCCAATGCATATTCCTGATAGGCAGAAGTGATAATTACCAGAGGCTTCTGGCGAAGAGTCCGTAGTAAATCCAGTCCTTGTATTCTGGGCATCCGGATATCTAAAAAAATCAGATCTATCTTTTGGGTGTTTACTACCTGTATAGCTTCTGATGCCTGATAGCATTGCCCTACTACCTGAACAAAAGACACATCTTCCAGGTACCGAAGAATAACATCGTGTGCCAGAGGTTCATCATCAATAATCAGTGCAGAGAGTTTCATAAGAAGAGTAATTTCAACTTCGCTGTATAAGTAGTTCCTTCTGACTGTAAAAGTAATTCATGTTTCTCAGGAAAAAGAAGTATCAGCTTTTGTTTGAGATTTTCCAGCCCAATGCCTTTCTGTTGTATCACTCCTGGTTCAAAAGTATTTATCGATGTAAACAAAAGGCTTTGTGTATCACTATATAAATGCAGGTATAACTTTGTTTTTCCTTCCGCAGGTTCTATACCATGCTTAAATGCATTCTCAACCAGTGTGATTAGTAGCAAAGGTGGTATCTGAAGTTTGTTATCTTGTATTTGTTTCTCAAACCGGAAGTCTAGCTCTTTATGTAACCGGATCTGTTGCAGACGAATATAGTCATCTATATATGCTATATCTTCTTCTATAGCTACTTTTTGCTCTTTGCCTTTGTAGATCACATACCGCATCAGATCAGAGAGCTGCAAAATAAGTTCAGGGGTCTGATCTGATTTTGCCAGACTTAACGAATACAAATTGTTCAAGGTATTGAAGAAAAAATGTGGGTTTACCTGTTGCTTCAATAAATCCAGTTCTGTCTGCGCCTTTGCCTTTTCCAAGGCGATAATCTGGTTATTTTGCCGGAACCACTGAAGAGTCAGCACCAGAGGTAGACTGATGGCAATAATAGCAAAGGCACCCCAACCGTTTTCTCCATGAAAAGCCGAAGTAACCATCCCTCCTAACAACATATTGATAGGCAAAAACATAATTATTTGTGCCCATATAGGGTAGAACAACACTATACATGCTATTGTAGCAAGAAAATAAGTAATAAACCCTCTCTGCTTTAGCAGTTTGGGAATCAGAAAATGCCGGTTTATATAATAGAAGAAGAAAAACGCAAAGTAGGTAATAAAGAACTGTCCCCAAATCAGTACCAAAGACCAGAGATTATGTATGATCTTCTGAAAGTCGAAAACATATCCTATCAGAAGTTGTTCTTTGGTATGATACTCCGGGTTATTCATACTGGAAACGGTCATCAGAGCCAGTATAAGGGTTATTAGCAACATAGAAAGTAAAATCATGGTGTCCAGCTCCAGAAATCGTACCCAGGCTCTGGACGGAATCTTTTTTCGAAGATACCGATTGGCTTCCAGTACAACTTTTAAACCGATTACCAACAAGGCCATCGTGATCAGAAAATCTGCAGGCAAAAGAATACCACAACATATCTCAACATTCGGATACCACCAGGTAAACACAGGCAAATAGCCTACAAAACAAACAACACAGGCAACAATATAATATCTAGTTCTGAAGGAACGAACAAGGTATTCTCTAAAGCTTTCAAACAACAATACAGGGCAGAAAAGAATAGTCAACTGCATGGTGTAAGACATATATTCTGTCCAGCTATAGGGAGAATATTCATTGGTTTTATATAAGCTGCCAAAGAGTATCAATCCACCATAGACCCAAACATCACTAGTCAGGAAAAAAGCTTCTATCTTTTTCGGGAATGCATTCATAGTATGATTTACAAACCACCAAAGAAGATATATTTAAAACCCTAAATCAAATTAAAATGATCAAAGGCGGTATTTTCATGATAAACATTCCGTCTAGCTATCTTCCGAAAATAATATACTCTTCATCATCACTTTAACAGCTGTCATCATTATAAGTTGGTGATCTGATGATTCTCCAGATCCTTTGTGAATAATTTTAATCCACGACAGATCTATGCAAACATTAGAGATCCGCAGCATTAGCAAGAGTTATTCTTCCGAAACCAAAGCACTGGATAGTGTTTCGTTACATATCCCTCAAGGCATGTTTGGGTTACTGGGTCCAAACGGGGCAGGAAAATCCTCACTGATGCGTACCATCGCCACCTTACAAAAGCCCGATGAGGGACAAATACTTTTTGGAGATATAGATATTCATCAAAACCCACAAACACTAAGAAGTCAGCTAGGATACCTGCCTCAGGAATTTGGTGTATACCCCCGTATGTCAGCTTTCGAACTACTTGACCACATGGCACTGTTAAAGGGTATCCTTTCCAGAAAACAACGTAGAGAACAGGCACTGGCTCTACTGGAACAAACCAATCTATATGCTGTTCGCAACAAAGCTGTAGGGACTTTTTCTGGTGGCATGAAACAACGCTTTGGCATTGCACAGGCATTATTGGGTAGTCCCCGTCTGATTATTGTGGACGAACCCACTGCAGGATTAGATCCACAGGAACGCAATCGCTTTCTGAATCTGCTGAGTGAAATCGGCGAAAATGTTGTTCTGTTGTTGTCGACGCATATTGTAGAAGATGTAAGAGAACTATGCCCCCGTATGGCCATATTGGCAGGTGGCAAAATTGTATTGCAAGGTGAACCAGCTTCATTAATCCAAACTCTGAAAGGACGCGTCTGGCACAAAACAATAACCAGAGACCAACTTCCACACTACCAGAAAGCCTTATCTGTATTGTCTGTTCGCTTACTGGCCGGCAAAACACAAATTCAAGTATTGTCTGACTATCAACCGGAAGCAGGATTTACTCTGCTGGAACCTGATCTGGAAGATGTGTATTTCTCGGTTTTGTTTGGTACACAATCCACTGGAAAGGAGATAAGTGTATGTTAATTCAGCTTATTACTTTTGAATGGAGGTATCATTTCAGACAAATCTCATTCAAAATTGCCGTACTACTGTTTTTTGTCATGGGGTTCATCTCTGTCAAAGGTGGCTTCGGAGGCGAGGAAGTATATAAGAACTCTCCCTATGCTATTTCAGTAATTCTTAGTTTATTTTCTTTGTTTCTATTATTTGGTACTACTGTCTTTGCAGCCAATGTGGTTTTACGAGATAGTACACACAAAATGGATTCGCTGGTTTATGCTACGTCCATCAGTAAATTCCAGTATCTGATCTCTCGTTTTGCCGGATTACTTCTACCAACACTATTCATTCTCTTCATGATTGTAATGGGGATGTTACTTGGGCTATTTTTGGTTCAATCGGCCTATATTGGGCCTTTTCACTCCTCATATTACTTATATCCATTGCTGGAATTAGGGATACCCAATATTCTCTTTAATACCACAGTGATTTTTGCCGTAGCTCTGTTGACACGTAGTTCGATTCTCACCTACATTGCAGGAGTGGGAGTGTACATTTTGTATATGGTGGCTTCTATTCTGGGTAATTCACCTCTGATGGCATCCTCCACGTTCAAAAGCTCTCAGGATAATTTTCTCTCTGTCTTACTTGATCCCTATGGACTGGTAGCTTTTTTTGGAACAACCCGCTTCTGGCCTTCTACTCAACGTAATACACAATTGCTTTCACTGGAAGGTTCATTCCTGGCAAACAGGCTTCTATGGATCGGCCTAAGCCTGCTTCTGTTTGCACTTACCTGCAAACTCGCTTCGTTTCGTATACTACCAAACAAGCTTACCAAACAAAAATCTAAAAAAGAGCAATCCTATACGCCAACAGCATATAACCGGGTCTTGTCCAATACATTTTTACCGACAACTCAGGCAAGGATGTTTATCGGACAAACCTGGCTTTCTGTGAAACAGATGTTTGGGAATATTGCATTCATAGCCATGCTGGTACTCTGGGTATTTTATCTTAGCATCGAAGTGAGTGAATCGATGACAAATGGAGCTTTTGGCATCTCGTTTTACCCAACAACCAGCTTGATTGTTAATGAAATTCTGGAAACGAAACTAGCTATTCTTATTCTGTTGTTTTACAGCATGGAACTCCTCTGGCATGAACGCACTGTCAAAACAGATGCACTGATAGATACTACTCCGGTTTCAAATCTTGTACTGTTCTTGTCCAAAGTAGCCACAATGGCTTTTCTGGTGGTAACGCTGATTGTATTAAACTGTTTGACGGGCATAAGTGTACAACTCTTCCATAACTACTATACCTTTGAATGTTCAGTATATTTATCTCTGCTCTACTATAGTGGCTTGCCACTTTTTCTTATTGGCCTGCTGATTATAGTTCTCCAGCTAGTGATTGGCAACAAATACCTGGGTATGATTGTGTCAGGATGTCTTCTTTTACTACTTATTACGAATCAAATACCAGGGGTTGAACATTATCTGCTACGATTTGCCCAGACTCCTACCCTTCTACATTCTGCATTCAATGGATTTGGTCACTATGCTCAGGCTTTTCACTGGTATATGGGCTACTGGAGTGCTTTTATGGGTATTCTAGTTGCCATTGCCTATACCCTATGGATACGAGGAGAGCATCTTTCTTTCAGAACTCGCATTCAACAAGCTCAGTTCTTTTCAGGAAAGTGGCAGAAAAGCTGGTTACTAGTATGCCTGCTCCTATTTTCAGCATGTGGAAGTTATATATTCTATCAGACAAACAAAGTACACAATTATCTTAGCTCAGGAGAAAAAGCAGACTACCGTGCATCCTATGAAAAAAAGTACAAACAGTATGCAGCTCTTCCTCAGCCTATCATTACAGATGTAAAAACGGCTGTTGACCTCTACCCTGAATTAAGAGAGTATCATGTAAAAGGCAGTTATCAGCTACAAAATAAGACAACTGTGCCCATCCAAAAGGTTTTGGTCTGGTTGGACTCCGAAGTGGGGCAGTGTACAATATCACTACAAAATGCCCGCCTTATCAGACACGATTCTGTATTCCATCATTACTGGTTACAGTTTGACAAACCTCTACAACCAGGACAAAAAACAACGATGCAATTTTTACTAAAGGTAAACCGATCAGGTTTTACACAGTTTAACAATGAAAATTCGGTTGTCAGCAATGGTTCCTATATCGAGCTAGAAAAATATCTGCCTTTGCTTGGCTATGCTTATCACATAGAATTGGAGAATCCGATAGAACGTAGCAAAAGAGGCCTTACAGCTCAGAAATCTACATCTTACGCAGCCCTATCCAGACCTCAATATTACAACTGGGTACACTATGAGACTATTGTATCTACGTCAAAAGGACAAAAAGTAGTTACAGTAGGTAATCTGCAAAAAGAGTGGCAACAGACTGGCAGAAGCTATTTTCACTATAAGACAGACCAAACCATCGCTTTTTCCTTTCCTCTTTCCTCTGCCAATTATCAGGAAGCACAAACCCATCACAAAGGAATTCAGATAAAGGCGTATTATCTTTCAGGACAGAGTTACAATGTAGCCAGCATGCTTGAGTCAGTTCGGCAGTCTTTAGACACTTACCAGCAGGCATTTGGTCCCTATCAGCATAAACAACTCTCTATCACAGAAATACCACAGTATCGGGGAGCGGCTACAGCCTATCCAGGCATACTGTTTACAGCAGAAACCGTAAACTTTCTGGCTGATTATAGCGATAGCCAAAAGACAAATTATTCGTATACGATTCTGGCACATGAGATGGCACACGAATGGTGGGCACACCAACTGGAACCTGCTTCTTTGCCTGGTAGTAAGGTGCTAACCGAAACCCTGGCAGAATATTCAGAAACCCTGCTAACAGAAAAGAAATATGGAAAAAATCGATTGCAGGAATACCTAGGCAATAAACGGGATGAGTACTTTGCTGCCCGTGGATATGCAGGAGTAAAAGAAGTACCTCTTGATCAGGTAACAAATCAGACCTATGTGTACTACTACAAAGGAGCTATTGTGATGCAGGCTCTAAAGGAATCAATAGGCCCGGACAAAGTGAATCAGGCTTTGCAGGCCATACTCCGAAAATATACTATTCCTCACAGACAGGCATCCATACAGGACTTGTTAAACGAGCTATATATAGTTTCTCCCGATTCGCTGCACTCCCATATAGATGAATGGTTTAAGAAGATAGTATTTTATGATCTATCTATTCCTTCTGCCTCCTATCACAAACTTGCTGATGGTAGATTTCAGATTGACATGAATATCAATATACAGAAAAGTGAACTCTTAAACAGTAAAAAAGAAATTGCGATGAAAATACACGAGCAAATACCTATTGGCGTATTTTCCTGTGATCCAGACAAGGTAGCAGATACCACAGAGATACTTTACTTGAAGTCGCATCCTTTCCATCAACCAACCAACCGGCTTTCATTTATTGTCAATAAAGAACCTCATTCTATTGTCCTGGACCCTTATATCACTTTTATGGATAAGAATAAACAGAATAATGTATACCAATTGACACATAAGAAATGATCAACTAGCTGATTCATACAAAGAAATGAGATAAATTTCTTCTATTTTCTCTTGTATGTTACGATTATGTTACCAATATTTTACATAGAAAATTTCACACATTCGTTAGTTTTTCCATTCTTCGGCCCCGCATTTATGCTATACAAACCAATTTTTACAGCCACACTTATTCGTATAAGCCTATGAAAAGAATATTTCTTGTATCTCTCATTTGTTTTTGTACCTTATCCTCTATGGCGCAACAACTTACCCTCTCGGGATACACCTATACAGATGATAACAAAATCATTGGCATAGCAGAAGATCCAACAAAAACCACTGTATACAAAAAATTTGCAGTAAAAGGCCCTTTAGCCAGTGCATTTGCAATTAAGAAAAATGGTCAACTCAGTGTTCGTCCCAACACCTTACCTGCCAACACTTTCTGGCATGATGTGACTATTGAAGCAACAACTGCTGAAGGCAAAGTAGTAACCAATACCTTCCGTATTGTCAAAGATCAGTTTATACGCAACAAGGTAATTGCACACAGAGGTGCCTGGAAGAAATCAGGTACTACGGAGAATTCACTTACAGCTCTTCGTAATGCGGTTGCACTAGGATGTATGGGCAGTGAATTTGACATTCACCTGTCTGCTGACTCTATTCCCTACATCAATCATGATGCAGCGATCCAGGGATTTACCATTGAGAAAACAGAATCTTCCCAGCTTTCACAAATCAAACTGAGCAATGGAGAGTCGCTGCCTACTCTTTTGTCTTATTTACAGGAGGGAATGAAACAAAACCGTACACGGCTTATTCTGGAACTTAAACCTTCTGTAGTGAGCAAAGAAAGGGCATTGCTACTTACTGAGAAAGTAATAGCTATGGTACGTGAACTTAAGGCTCAGGCATGGGCAGAATACATCAGCTTTGATTATGATGTATGCAAAAAAATTAAAAGCATGGAGCCTCATGCCAAAGTTGCGTATCTGAATGGAGAACTCTCTCCTGCTCAACTGGCAGCTGATCATATAGATGGATTAGACTATCATCATTCTATATTAAAGAAAAATGAGTCCTGGTTTGAGGAGGCGCATCAGAAAAAACAAACAGTCAATGTTTGGACTGTCAATGAGAAAAGTCTGATGGAATGGCTTCTGCAAAAGAATGTAGATTTTATTACTACCAATGAGCCTGAGATGCTTCTGGAGATTGTACAGTAGTTCTCATTGAGCATGCTTTTTAACTTATTGTCAATGAAGCATGCTCAACGATTTTTTGTTTTTTTTCAGACTTATAGCATAGTTGATATACAAGTCAACAACCTCAAACAACAGACTTTCGGGTAAGATCTGATAGAGTGGCATTTCCCTGTTGGATTAGCAATTCTGCCAGTTCCATACGTCCCTTCTCCTTCTTTTCCAGTACAAACTCCAACTCATCCAATGTCAGCAATTTGGTATTGACCAAACGGATTTCTTCCAGATTGCCTTGCATCGTATTGGAGCGACTATCAGATGGTAAGCCCAGAATCACTCCTACTCTACCAGCTGAATTTCGGAATGCATCGGGTACTTTATTGGCGTATATTTCGGTTGTAAGAAACTGGTATTTATTCAATAGCCCCAGTAGATTCCCGTTTTGTGCAGCTAGTTGGCTTACCTGATACAAGACATCAAACTGCCAGCTTTCCATGATCAGATCGTATGTAGGCAATATCTCTGGCGTTTCAACATACATCTCCAGGCCCAGGCCATTGTAGCCTGCATTTTCCGGGTTGGTGTCAACATCCGAATAAGGATCGGAAAGGCCATCACTGGCTAGAATCATTGTTGTGGGTGTAGTAATTTTAGCAAATGCCTGTCGTAAAGCAGGCCAGGCGGGTCCACCCATAAAAGCGGGATTGATCAAATGTGAAATCACATCTGGAGCCAGTTCTCCGATTTGTTGCCAGTAAGCATTCCGAAGCTCGCCAGCAGCTTGTGTAAGTTCTTCAAATGAGGGCATAGGTAAGAAGTAGTGTATTTGCGAGTATAAGTCTAATACGTGAGAGAACCTAGTCTGTTGTTACTTTCTTGTCATTTGTACCTGTTAGTTAATCTTTCGGAAATGTTCTGTATCTATGTGGTCTAAAAACTACCTTTACAGAATTTAGCACGTATTTGTATGAACTTCGAATATCTTTTAAAGCAGATCGCCTTTATTCAGGAGATAGACAAACTCAAATACATTCAGCGTAAAACCTGTCTTTTTAATAGCCAGCGAAAAGAAAACGACGCTGAACATAGCTGGCATCTGGCTATCATGGCAATGGTTCTGGCAGAACATGCCAATGAACCAGTAGATACAATGAAGGTAGTAAAGATGCTGTTGATCCACGATCTGGTCGAAATTGATGCGGGTGATGTATTTCTGTTTGACACAGCGATTAACCATACCAACACCCATGCCGAACGCCTGGCAGCGGAGCGATTGTTTGGCTTACTTCCGGCAGAACAAGCCCTTGAATTTACAGAGATATGGGAAGAGTTTGAGGCAGCAGAAACACCTGAAGCTCGCTTTGCCAAATCTATAGACCGTCTGGAGCCTGTATTACAGAATGTTTCCAATGGCGGAGGTACCTGGAAGGAACATCAGATTTCGTATGCGCAGGTAGTACAAAAAGTTCAGACAATGGCTCATGGTTCTGAAACCTTGTGGAGTTTTGCCAAAGCATTAATTGACGATAGTGTAGAGAAAGGATTTATCCAAAAAGAACACTAATCGTATTTTTTCATAAGCCGTCAAAGGAAAAACCTCATTACCCTCACAGATAATTCACTGATATATATAGCAATTAAAAATACTCTATTAGCTTTCAAAGAAAAGAGTTCAACTGCTGAACCGGGTCAATGCCGTGTTTAACCTGCTCATGGGTACCAACACCAATGCTATATTTAAAAGAGTCATGCCTAAGTATATAAAGGACAATTCAATAAGGAAAACAATAAGAATACTAACAGGTCACAAATTTTTATAAAAAGAATAAACAGATCTACATATTCGCATATAAAGCCAAAGCGAACCATACAAACTGTATCTGTGTTGTCAGATAACCACCATACCGATAAAAGGCAAAGTAGCTTACAAACATGAAATTTCTTATAATACCCCTATTTCTTCTATCCTTCACATTACACGATAAAACTGTTGACAATGCGCTTCCCTGTATTTGCAAATTGCAACATACCTTT
This sequence comes from Xanthocytophaga flava, assembly GCF_030068545.1. Lineage (NCBI taxonomy): Bacteria > Pseudomonadati > Bacteroidota > Cytophagia > Cytophagales > Rhodocytophagaceae > Xanthocytophaga > Xanthocytophaga flava. The sequence goes on from NZ_JASJOR010000025.1 coordinate 80,926, forward strand.
CCGACTCCCCCTGTAAGTGATCAGACTCTCTTCTATATTCAGCGTACACCCAATCACAATACCATTATGTATGATCTGAATATGAAGAAAGGTAAACTCGACACAGAAGAACCTGTACATGTTTACTGGATACGCTATGGAGAGAATGGACAAAAAGAGGAACTTTCTTATATTCAGAGACAATTTGCTTATGGACTGAAAACCCGTAAATTAGCGGATAATCGATTTGAGCTTTCTTTTGTTTCCTACAAGAAACAACTACTCTATCTGGAATGGTCAGCACTTCTGAATCGTTATCGCATACACACCACTATCAATGGTAAAACGATAGACGTAAACAAAGTCTTTCTCCAGATCGAAGGGGGATCATTCTGGGTTCCGAATGTAGTATGTGTAGAAGTAAAAGGAACTGATCCTACCACTGGAAAAGAAGTAGTGCAGCTATTTAAACCCTGATCCACCATGAAAAAACAGTATGTATCTAATAGCCAGGAATCCACTCCTATGTTTAAAAGTCCTTTATTAGAGCCATTATCCAAGGTACATTTTTCAGTACCTCTTTTTATCTATATTCCTGTTATCGGCTATTTTCTGTACCAGGCACTAGCTATTCAGCACAATAGTATAGGCGTATTTTTGGGTAGTCTGGCTGGTGGTCTCTTGCTATGGACTATTACAGAATATGTCCTGCATCGGTTTGTCTTTCATTTTGAGCCTCAATCAAGCTGGGGACAACGATTGCATTTTATCTTTCATGGTGTACATCACGACTATCCCAATGATGCACTTCGCCTCGTAATGCCTCCCTCTGTAAGCATTCCATTAGCATTTGGTTTCTACTGGCTTTTTAAAAGTCTACTGCCAATGCATATGGTTCCGGCTTTTTTTGCAGCATTTGTGTCAGGTTATCTGTTTTATGACATTTCACATTATGCCCTTCATCATTTGCCTATGAAAAATGGATTCATGAAAAAGATGAAACAGCACCACATGCGCCATCATTACCAGGATTCAACCAAGGGATATGGTGTCAGCTCTTCTTTATGGGATGTCCTGTTTCGGTCTGACTTTGATAAATAATTTGATAAATAATAGGTTAACCCAAAGCCTGTTCCCCTTTTTCTATTCACCGATACAAGTCCCTTATTGGTCTATATATTCTACTATACAGTAGTATTAGACAGGATATTGGTTGTCTGACTCTAATAAAACCGAAACTACCTCTTGTATACTCTTTAATTTACGGTCTATGCTTCCAGTGGAGTATAGGTAACTATTGTTCTGAATGCAATAGATAGCCTTCGAATTGGGATTCCTATAGAAGAGAGGTAGGCGGGATAACAAGACCCAATTAGTATGACTCCGGCCTCGTTAGAAAAGGAACAACTCCGTCTTTATATTATAGACGATGACGAATTATTTCATATCATTCATACCCGAATGTTGAAAATGTGGTTATCTGATTGCCAGATTATCAGCTTTACAGATCCGGTTGAGGCATTGCATACACTTACAGAAGAATTTGGCTCACAGCGTAATTCACGTCCGCCAATAGTACCTATCGTACTATTAGATATCAATATGCCCTGTATATCAGGATGGGAATGGCTGGAACGTTTTACATTTAACTTACCCGAATGGCCCTCTCTCCTGAAAATTGCTATGCTGAGTTCATCTGTATCACCTGATGATGTCCAACAAGCCAAATCACATCCTCTTTTGAGTGGTTATTTCACCAAACCGCTGACCCAGTCGCTGGTTGAAAAGATTATGCATCTTAAAGAGAAAAAATAAGTAGCAGAGAATGATAACTTTTTGCTTTCCAGACTAATAGTATTTACTGGCGACAACCATCAGTAAATACTATTCTGTCTCAAATTTTATCGTTACATTTTTTTTGCTTTTTTTGCATCACTATCGAATTTGTATAGGCTTTCAGGCTAACGGCTTCCATTTTTTGTATTCATTCTAGTTAGTAATTTCTTCTCCCTTTTATCGTACTTTCCAAACCACGGCCAGGTCTGCAGGATTTCAGGTGTATATTCTGGTAACACATATAGGAAAGAGACAATCTTCATTAAAACACAAAGAGCTATTCCTACGTATAAGAACCTTTGTATTTAAGTAAGATTATACTAGAAATAATACATCCTGTCCGAAACATTCTATCTTTGTTTGGTTAAAATAGTATTCAATGACTGCATTTTTAGACCTCAAAAAGCTTTTACTAAAATATCCTCAGTGTATAGGAGCCAAAATAGAGACAAAGGCGTATGGTCATGCCACATTTCTGCTCAGATTAGTACTTCCGCATTTCATCGATCAGTCACTAACCGAGGAGCTTCTCAGTACAGAGACCATTACCGATATAGATGAAAAAATTCTTGAAGCGATTCTGACCCAAACTCATTGGGAAGTAATGTCCTTTAAACTGGAACAGAGAAATGAATTTGTCCAACAGCTACTGGACAACCTGTACCAGTTTAAAAATTTACGAAAACTTGAATACAAACATCCATTTCAAATGCCTGATGGCAAAGTTTCATTGCAAGGACTCTCCTTTCTGGAAATAGCAAATCTAAATGAGGTAGAAGTACAGGTTAAAGAACCTCTACCCACTATTCATACGTTTATACTAGGTAGTTTTCAAAAGACAGATGTAACACCCATTCTTGAGGTTTTAAACCCTGACACACTGCAAAAACTGGAATTACGGCATGCAGGTCTTACAACCTTACCTACAAACCTTCAACGATTCAAAAAATTGACCTATCTGGGACTGACAGGAAACAAAATTTCGGATCTCACAGGTATAAGCGCTCACACTAATCTGAAATTGCTTAACCTGAATAACAATCAACTGACTCATATCCCCTACGAAATATTCTCACTAACCCAGCTGGAAGATCTGTTACTGAATCAGAATCCGCTCACGACAGATACAGAAATCAAAGGCAAAACAGTATTGCTTCGATTAATCCATTGGTGTGATGAAAATCAGTTCCCGAAATCATTGCGTGAATTCTTTAGTGCATTGCTACAGAAAAATGACAAACAGACTGTAGAGGATGATATGACAGGATTACTTTGGGCACTAACATCTGCTATTGAACTGTTGAGAAGAAAAGCGACTAACCAACTAGCCTCTATACTCTCCGATTCACTGAATCAGCACTTTACCAGTGAAAAAGATACTATCTCCATATTGGGCAAGGTCAAAGGCTGGTCAACAAAAGACATCTTGTCTCAATTGAAGAAACACAAGATAAAAGCAAGTGATAAACTAAGTGATGCCACTACCTATGTATGTGTAGGAGATTCCCTTACAGCCGAACAAGTTAAAACCATTCTATCAAAAAATTTCCGGCTGATTGTGCCTCAGTATCTGAAAGAATTTCTGGAGAAACTGGAAACACCATATTTGAAAGAATCCGGAGAGGAAATGCAGGAAAATATAAACCGTCTGATTGTGAGTGATGAAGAAAGTACAGTCAAACTGGCGGCACAAATGATGATGGCCGGGGGAATCCCGGATGGCCTTTTTTATCAGATCTTGTGGTTAGGAATACGCAAAGGAACCTTCCATTGGAAGTATTTTCGACCTTTACTGGAAAAATACGCAACAGCACAACAATACGACTTTATTAAGAAATACCGGCAGAAAGAATTTGATGTGGTTATAAACAAGCTACTTGAATCCAGTGAGTTTGATATCCAACTGGTTTTAAAAGCTGGCTTACAGGTACTATATACACCTATAGAGTTTCGGAATCGGGTCTATCCTCCCGGACGCACCAACTACTATGCATTCCGGGATGTGTTCAAAAAAAGCCTTCGATTAGGTGGTGACGCAGCTCAGCACCTATATCAGAAGATGACAGACGGAAATACACTGGATTTGCTGTTTTCCAGTGCTACAGTTAAAGATCAGTTTCAATTTGCCAAAGAATTACAGGAGTTCAAGCAGGTTGAAAAAATCATTTGCTCCTATGCCTGTGCCACTATGCCCAACAATGTGAAGCTATTGAAGAAAATGAATCAGCTCAAAAAACTTGAGTTATATAAGCTCTCCCAGGTATCTGTAGACAAGCAACAACTGGCAGAGCTATTTCCTACGATAGAGGTTACTTTAAAAAATTATGAGAACTAGTAATATCATTGAAAAGCTGTTAACTGGAATCTACCGTCGACAATGAAACCATATTATTACCTGATTTTATGCCTTTTATTGGGATGTAACGATGAGAAGAAAGCAACTTCTTTACAGCCACCTGTTACTCCCAAAGTAGACACCTCACTTTCCTTTAAGGAGATGCTACATATGCCTCGGCATTCATCTGAAGGATATGGTGAATATGAGACGTTTATACATTGGAAAAACAAAATATATATCTCTGACTCTCTGGCTTTCAAAGATGATTGTGAAATCCGCCTGTATTTATTTGCCAGTTTTGGTGGTATTTATTGTCTTAGATATACTCTCTATAATAATGAATGGAAAGGAGAATGCATTAATTATCATTTTTCTACAAACAAGTTGGAGAAGAAGCCAATATCTCCCAAAGAAGGATGGAAACCTTTTATTCAGAATGCTATAAGCAATGGATTGCTAGACATACCAACAAGAGCAGAAATGAATGAGGAAATAACCAAACTCGGAAAACTATACCCTGATCATAATCTAGTAGTTATGGATGGACGACGTGTCGTTATAGAAGTTATTTCAAGGGATCATTATGATTTGAGACTTTATAATAACCAATTATCTATAGCGGATGATTATCCAGAAGCAGTTGTATTAAAAAAGATTAACAAACTTGTCAATTCCTTATTTATTCTTGATAGATAACCTATTCTTTCTATAATCAGACCTATACAATTTATACTCAGAAACCCAGCTATCTAACAAACAGTTTATGAATACTTTTTCGTCCTTAACAGAGGCATTTCAGGCCTACCCTACTTGCATTGGCATTGATTTCACAGAGTTTAGTACCTGGTTCAAGTTTGAACTACTATTACCTTCTGGAGATTCCTACACAGAACAAGGGATTAAAATTTCAGACCCACAACCCGAGTCAATCATTCAGGAAATTCTAAGTCAGACCCACTGGCAGATAGTGGAAATCGGAGCTTTTGAAAACAAAGGTGTCTGGATGCAAAAAATTGTCAACCAGCTACACAAATTTACTCAACTGCGAAAGTTATGGATTCGTTATGGATATACAAATTTTCATCCAGATGTGACTCTTTCTGTATCCCTGAATGGCTTACCTCACTTAACAGAAATACACTTGCAGGGGTGTACCATTTCTCTATCAGAACCCTTATCTCAGGCAACAGCCTTACATCTGGAATCAACATCTCTGGAAGAGATACAGGATGCTCTTGCTTGTCTCAATCCACAAAAGATCACTCAACTATCCTTTTCAAAAGCAGATCTTACTAACTTACCTGAACAGTTAAAATCATTTACCCATCTTAAAGTCATTGACTTAGCTTATAATGGATTTGAAACTATTCCTGTCTGGATCACCTCTCTCAAAGAGTTGACAAATATCTCTTTGTATGCGAATCCAATTCTGAAAAAAACAGAATTAAAGGAGTCCATGATTACCAAACTGATTACCCAGTCAAATAAACAAAACACATCAACACCTCTGCGGGAGCTGTATCTAAATCTGTTACAAAACCAGCCAAACGAGTCTACTACCCCAAAAGAGTTATTACCTGCTTTGAGCATGGATATTGAGTTACTGAACCGAAAAGCCATGCAGGAATTATTGAAAAAAGTAACCAATCCACTAAAGGAGACAGGCACCTCATCTCAGCATATTGCCCTGATTGGAAAATTTAAAGGAATATCTGTTCCAGAGACTATTGAGCAACTAAAACAACATGGCATTGAAGCATCTGAAAAGCTTACTCCTACCACAACCCTGCTTTGCATAGGAGAAAGCCTGACTGCCAAACAAGTAACAGAAGTGCTGAAGTATCAGTTACCACTGGCTTTGCCACAACACCTGCGTGATTTTTTACAGCAACTTGATCGCCCTTATCTGAAAGAATCTGATACAGAGACTCAGGAAAACTTATTTCGCCTGTTACGAAGTCAGGAGGAAAGTAATGTTAAACTTGCTGCAGAGATTATGCTAAGTGGAGGTGTACCTGATGACTTGTTTTATATGATCTTGCTACTGAGTTTTCTGAAAGCGGGAGGTTATAGAGCTGGGTTTAAGAAAGTTCTTGAAAAATATACCACACCTGAGCAATATGATTTCATTGTCAAACAGCAGAAGGCAGGCTTTTACAAAACCATTGACTTACTATTTGACAAACCATCTGAACTCTTTGACCTTAACAAACTTGTAGCGACAGGATTACGCATATTTGCCATTGAAAACAGCCAGCGAATGAAGTCCTATAATGATGAAGGATTTCTTCGGCCTTTTCATTACCTCGTTAAACGCTGTTTTGTAGCAGGAGGTGAACCAGCCCGACTTGCCATTAAAGCACAGCTGGAAGAAAAAACACTCAATGTCCTGTTTACAGATGATAGTTATTTTGGAAAGTTTAAACTGCCCACAGAACTACTGGAATTTACAGACGTTGAACGGATTATCTGTTCTCAGAATGTAATGACAGAGGTAGCAACCAACCGAAAAACTATTCAGAAAATGTCCAGTCTCAAAGAATTAGTCCTATACCATTACTCGGTAGATATCACCACTTCTTATGGAAAAGAGTATTATGATGGATGGCAGAAGGGAGTTGCCAAACTGAAAGATACCTTACCCCATCTTCAGATTACGGTACAAACTTATTAAGTACAGGCTATGGCTAATGAAATAAAAAACAAAATATATACTATTGCAGAAGGCCTCCAAGAACCGCAGAATGTAAAAGCATTGCTGGTAAAGAATGCCAAAGATATAGTCTTGGTACACAAGTTTCCTTTTCTTGAACAGTTGCAATGCATTTGGGGAGAGGAAACCATTCGGTGGGATCTGATAAAAGCTGAAATAGTAAGACTACAGTCATTACAAGAGTTACATCTGGTATACCAACAGGTAGACAATCAGATGATACAGGCTATTCTGGCACTTCCGCAACTGAAAGTCCTTAAACTAGAGTTCCGTCAGCAATCCAGAAAAAAAATAGATATTAGTTGGCTATCACAACTTGGACAACTGGTCTATCTTACCCATTTGTCTATCAAACGTCATAAGCTAACTGACCTACCGGATTCTATTTATCAACTGGTAAATCTGAAAGAACTAAGTCTGGCAGGTAACAGGTTCACGAATCTTCCTTTTCAGGCTGAACGCTTTCCAACACTGGAAATAATAGGATTAGAAGCGAACAAAATTGCTCATTTACCGGATGGTTTCCTGAATTTCAAAAAACTACAGAAGCTAAATCTGGCAGGAAATCCTATAGCTAAAAATCCTATCTGCAGAGATGGAGCTCCTGTAGTTCAGTTTCTGAATAAAATAAAATCACTACCTGCACATCTACCCAACATAGCATGGGCTGTATTTACGGATAACACCAGTCAGATAGCCGGGGCCAGCGATCAGGATTTGTGTGCATTATTGAGTATAGAATTAAAGGCATTTCAACAGAAAGTACATATACTACTTAACCAACGGTTAACAGATCCCTTTTTGTCAGGTATACAACCATCTGAAACAAACATCTGTCTGTTAGGGAATTTATTTTTCGGTATGAAACGCCAGGTCTTAATCGAACGGCTGCAGGCTCAGCAAATCACTGTACATACCAAACTACAACCCAATACAACACATCTGGTTGTAGGAGAAAACCTCACACAAAATAATATTAGCACCATTTACCAGACTTCCCTACTATTTGCGACTGCCGAGCACCTGCGCCAATGGCTTGAGATGCAGGAACAACCCTTCCTGAAAGAGGCAGATGAGTCAATGACTGAAAACCTGCGTCGGTTGTTATTCTCAGGGAGTGAAGATAATATCAGACTGGCATTGCAGATGATAGCCACAGGAGGTATCCCCGCTTCTATCTTATACCATGTATTCTGTATGTGTTTTTACAAAATATGGCGTGTATACAATCCAGCTCCAGACCTGCGAAGAGTATTTGAGCAAACCGGACCTTTTGAGATGGTGCAACTGGTAAAAAAACACTGGCAAAAAGAAAATAAACGTTTGGTGGAAATATTTATGCAGGAAGAGGTAATAGACAAAAAGCTATTGTTTGATACAGCTTTTGAAATGTTCCTAACCAGTGTTGATACTCCACCAATCCATGATCGTCAGACATTTGATCCAAGTACACAGTATAACGACTGGTGGAAATACTTTTTCAGAAGTCTAATTATCAAAATTTCATACAAGGCTGATGACCTTGCCGAATATGCATTGGTTCAACTTCAAAAAGAAAATATCTTTCAGCGAATTGCACAATATAACATAAGTCTTTTGTATCCCTGGCTGGAAACGAAAGGCAAAATTCAGAAATATGCAGCTAGTGCACTTCTTCAGGATCAAACACTGGATATACGAGACAGTTGGTTCAGTTTACTGTCTTTACCCATTTATACACCTGTAGAAAGACTGGTAGTATATGAGCATACGATGAGTGGAATGAACAAACAAATTATCGAACATTTAAGTAAAATAGAACACTTAAAAACTATCGAAGTGCATAAAAATGACATCAACTGGAACATAGATAACGTTCTGACTGATTGGCAACAATACGCACCTCAGATTCAAATTATACGAATAAACACAACTTCATAATCAAACCACAACACAGCTAGTAGTTAAAAGATACCATTGTCAGTATGCAAAATATTTTAGATGAAGTAGCACGGGTAGGTGTTGAATTTATTCTCAACGAACCGTATTATGCCCATTTTCTGTCAAGTCTGAACAAACAGATTGATAACTCATTTGGAACCATGGCCGTTGGAGTGAACGGAGATACCTATGTATTGTATGTAAATCCAACATTCTGGACAGAAACCTTAACCAGTAAAGAATTACGTCTGGGTCTGGTAAAACATGAAGTACTGCACCTGGTATTCAAACACGTTACCCGACTTGAAAAGCATCACATCCCCTTCCTGTATAATGTCGCCGCAGATCTGGTGGTAAATCAATACATTACACGGAGCCACCTACCACAAACAGGTATGTTTCTTGATACCTTCCCGGATGTTGACCTCGCCCCCTTTGAATCAGTAGATTATTACTATGATAAACTGAAAAAAGTGTGGGACACCAAAGGTTGTTGTAACAGTAAGTGTGAATTACCTTCACCAAAGCCAGGGACAGGTAAGTCTTCAGGAATAGGTAGTGGTAGCACTAGTGGCGGAGGCAGTAATGGTGGAAATGGAAATGCGAGTGGAAATGGTAATGAAAATTCGGAGGAGCCTTCAGACTCTTCAGAAGACAACACAGAAAAGCCAACCATAAATACCTATAACCTGCTGGAGTCAATAGGCAAAAACTGGACAGAAGAGATGTTGCGTCATAAGGGATGGGACGCCTTAGTCCGCCTCAACCCAGTGGAAAAAAGTATCTATGACATGCAGCTTGATAACCTGATCCGTATATCTGTTGAACGGGCTGGTCCGAAAAGTATTGGAAAGCTTCCTGCACATCTACAGCGTTATCTTGACCTTTTTATGATTCGCAAAGTGCCTCAGCTTAACTGGCGTAAGGCGTTGCGTATTTTTTCAGAAAGTAGCCGGAAGACGTATATTAAAAACACCTTAAAAAAACCATCCAAACGGTATGGAACTGTTCCAGGTATCAAGGTAAAACGCAAGCAGAAAGTATTACTGGCAATTGATACATCTGGAAGTATTGGGAATGAAGAGCTAAGCACATTTTTCAGCGAGATTTACCATATCTGGCGGTCTGGGGCAGAGGTCCGTATTGTGGAATGTGACGCTGCTATCGGCAATATATACGAATACAGAGGTATTGTACCTAAAACGGTTACAGGAGGTGGCGGAACCAGCTTTGAACCTCCATTGCTTTATGCAAATCAGGAATACCTGCCTGACATGATGATCTACTTTACAGATGGGTATGGATCTGTTCCTAAAATGCATCTCCGGTTCCCGTTGTTATGGATTATCACCAAAGAGGGTATAGAACAAAGCAGCGACACCTTCCAGCAACTGCCAGGCAGACGTGTAAAACTCAGAGAATAACTTTTCATTGTAACAAAGAACTAAACCATTTTTCTAACTCACCAGTACACAGGCTATGAAATCCATATCCCTTAGAACCTATGATAATCCTCAAAAAATAACCTTTGAAGAATTTAATCAGGAAAAGTATACACAGCTTACATATAATATTTCGTCCTATATTGATACTAAGTTTAAAGATTCGGATAAATGGGTGACATTGCCAGAAATACTACAGGCAAATCCTCAGTTAGAATCTCTTGATATTTGGGGTTATAAGTCCCCAGACCTTGAGATTTCATTCAAGATAATGCCTAATCTCAAATCACTATCGTTTCGTTTTGATTCTTCACTTGTTCTTCCCAAAGATTGGGAAAATGCGACAAAACTGGAAAAACTTCAGTTATCTATACCTTTTGAAACAAAGGGAGTTGACAAATTTCCTGAGCAACTACAATACCTTCCCAATCTAACCAGTCTGCAACCTCCCCAAACAGACAATTATGAATGGTGGAGTTCATTGGCGAAACTACCAGCACTGAAAATGCTAAATTTACAGTCCTATACAACTCTACCCTTCTCTCTTGCCCGTATGCTGGAATTACTACATACATTTCCAGTATTGGAAGAAATAATAAACTTTTATCCCAAAAAGAGTGAGCCACTCACAGAAGTACTCTTAGGTCTGGATCGGTTCAAACATGTCGAACTCATATCTATGGTCTTTAAGGATATAACCAGTATCCCGTTATTCTTCAGTAAATTTAAGCAGGTAAGCTTTTTCAATTATCGGCATGTAGGTTATAAAGAAGTCAATAAATTTCGCGAGAAATACGCTACCCAACCACTATCCGACAGACACAGAGAGCTATTGTTTTTATGTAGCGTCAAAAGCTGGAATCGAGTCAAAACCTATACAACCAATCACTTACTCGAAAAACACAAGTCTGCCGTTCCTGTCGTATTAATGGGTTATGAAAAGCTGGCTTCTGCCAATAAAACCACATTAAAAACCAAACTTAAAGACACACAAATATCACTGGAAGAGAAGTCAGGAGGAGAACCTATCTATATACTGCATACAAAAAGTGATTGGAATGTATTGGAGCAAGTTATTCTGGAGGACAAAAGTTTTATTGTGGAAGAACACCTGACTGAGTTTTTGCATTATCTGGAAAAACCCTATTTGCTTGAAAATGATAATGAAGAACTCAACCAGAGTATCATCCGGCTACTGTGTTCCGGTGATGATGAAAATGTAAACCTGGCCTTTCAAATGGTGGAAAGTGGTGGCGCTCCTGTAGCGGTACAAAGTATGATTGCAGCCATTGCTATGACACATAAAGATACCAAAATCCGGAAGAGAGCCCGTCAGGTTTATCAAAAAGTGGGTAGTGCAGCATTTGTACCTCTTATGGGTAAACCAAGTTACAAGGAAACAGATTTTAATCTACGTATCAGCACACACGAAAATATAAGCCGGACGGATTTTTTGCTGATGGTAGAATACCAGCACCATCTCAACCGTCACTATGGAAAAAACACAGGTAGTTTGTCTATAGACTGGCGACGCCTCGGACTAAAGGAAATTACAGAAAACATTCTTCTGTTTCCGAATCTGAAAACACTCCATCTAAGTTCAAATCCAGAACTGGATCTTGAAAAGGTTTTTTCCTTACTGGTACAGATCCCTACAATCGAGAGGCTATACCTTAATGGATGTAAGGGTACTCTTCCTGCCTCTCTTAGTCAGTTACAGTCATTGGTTGAACTAGATATTTCCAGTAACTCGATGAAAGATTTTAGCACTCTGGCACAATTACCCAATCTAAAACGACTGACAATGAAAGGATGCAAAGTTAAAAACTGGGATTGGCTACAACAATGTTCAAGGCTGGAATGGATATGTGTGAATAGTGCGGACCAACAAAAAATACCACATGAACGTGAAGATATGTATGGTGGGGATCTATTCCTGAAAATCCGGTAACATATAATCCATTAATAAAATTTAAAAACTTAAAACAATCATTAGTTATAATTCAAACGCAGCATGGCTAAAAACGACAATCCCAACAGTCAGAATTTTAATTACATCACCTACGGCTCCAAATGTAACAGTATAGAGCTGGAAGGATTTCTGGAACATGTACTCAAGTATACATTTATCACACCACCCAAACCCAACGAACCCCCAACACCTGTCTGTATCTGGGGACGACATGGCGTTGGTAAAACACAGATTGTCCGAAATGTAGCAGATAAGCTAGGAGCTAATTTTGTCTATATAGCTCCGGCTCAGTTTGAAGAAATGGGCGACCTGGTAGGGATGCCCAAAATAGATGAAAACGGACAGCAAACCCATTTTATTCCTCCGGACTGGGTACCACGTACTGAAGGACCTGGAATATTCCTGATAGATGACGTAAACCGTGCGGATGACCGGATTTTGCGTGGTATCATGCAGTTGTTACAGAACTACGAACTGGTAAGTTGGAAAATGCCTCCTAAGTGGCATATTGTCCTTACCGCTAACCCTGATGGGGGTGATTATTCTGTAACTTCCATGGATGACGCTGTACTTACACGGATGTTGCACATTACCTTGCAGTTTGAAGTACAAAGCTGGGCACGCTGGGCTGAGGCAGCCAAAATCGACCCTCGGGGTATTAACTTTATTCTGACGTATCCTGAAATGGTAACAGGAAACCGGACGACCCCACGGTCACTAGTACAGTTTTTCAGAGAAACCGAAAAAATAGAGGATCTGTCAGAAAATTTACCTTTGGTAAAAATGCTGGCGGATGCCTCACTGGATGAAGAAACAGCAGCAGCCTTCCTGAGCTTTGTGAAGCTACAGCTTAACCAGCTGATTAGTCCGGAAGAAATCATCAATGCCAAAAAGTTTGATGGTATCGAAAAACAGTTACGAGGACTTGTAGAACAAAAAACCAAACGACTGGATATCCTGTCCGTAATTTCTACTCGTCTTATCAACTATCTTATTGTTAACAATATCAGTATAGATAAAGCCCAGACAGACAATCTGAAGCTATTCCTGTTGCTGGAATTTATCCCAAATGATATGCGCCTGTTCATGGCACAAGAATTGGTTAACAGCAAAAATGCATCTCTCAAAAAGCTATTGGCGATTCCTGAGATTGGTAAACTGTTATTATCAAAAATGTAAGAATCGAAATATAGGTCTAGCTAACATATAAAATCAGTATCCAATCCTTTCCTGAATTAGTAAATCGTATAGGAAAGGATTGGATACTGATTTTATCAGACTATAAATTTAGTAGGAAACGTCTTAAATACCTCAATTTTAGCTTTTCATATGAGGTTATATAAAAAGCCAACAATCTTTTGTATATTTCACGCAATCCTAATCTACAGACAAGGTCTTTTATGACCAGGAAGAGTATTCTATTAACTTGTATCACTACAATATTTTCCTTCACGTTGGTTGTATATAAACAATCAACACTGCAAAATGTGTAGGATACTCAATCTGACAGGTTAATCCCAACGTAGATAGTAAGACAATCGTGTGTTCGGAATCATCTGTCCTTCCTTTATCCAATCAGCAAAATTTAACCTAACTTTACGAAACCAAACTTAGTTGATTTCGCTTCCGGGATCAAGCTGCTTATTTCCGTATAATGAGAATTTTACATTTTAATCAAAGAGATGATGGAGGGGCAGGTCGGGCAATGCTTCGTTTGCATCAGGGACTACGAGCTGACAAAATTGAATCATCTGCCTTTGTGCAGGTAAAAACATCTGATGATGAATTTATATTCACACCCGATGGTGCTCTAGGAAAGCTATCAGCTAAACTTAAGCTGAGTGAACACATTTCACATCTTCCACTGAGATTATACAAACAAAGAACCAGTGGGGCATTCTCCCCTCCTTTTGCACTTCAGTCATTTACAGACATAGTGCACAAACTCAACCCCGATATCGTCCACTTACATTGGATCAATCACGGCTTTCTGGATCTCAAGGCATTGCAAGCCTTCCAAAAGCCTATTGTCTGGACTCTCCATGATATGTGGCCTTTTACAGGAGGTTGTCACTACAGCAGTACCTGTGATAGATATAAACATACTTGTGGAGCCTGTACTGTATTGGGCAGTACAAAAGAAAAAGATCTATCACATTACATCTGGAAACGAAAAAATAAGCATTGGAAAGATCTCTCCATGTCAATAGTAGCTCCCAGTACCTGGATGGCAAACTGTGCACGCGAAAGTTCGTTATTCCGGAATGTGCCGGTCCAGCAAATTTCCAATGGGCTGGATATGAATCAATATAGACCTATTGATAAGCAGTCAGCACGTCAGCTACTCAATCTACCTCAGAATAAATATTTACTCTTGTTTGGGGCTGCCAATATTGAAGATACACGCAAAGGACTACACCTGTTACTCCCAGCTCTCAAGCAACTGCATGAAAGTGAGCTCAATGATAAAATTGAATTGCTTGTATTTGGAGCAACCTCTTTTCAGCAAATGCAGGAAGCAGAATTTCCCATCAACTCATTGGGACGTTTTGCAGATAATCTGTCATTATCTCTTGTTTACTCTGCTGCCGATGTCTTTATTGCACCTTCACTGGAAGACAATCTTCCCAACACCCTGGTTGAGTCACTAGCTTGTGGTACACCAACAGTAGCCTTTAACATTGGTGGTATTCCGGATATTATTGACCATCAACAAAATGGCTACCTGGCCACACCCTTTGAACCTAGTTCTCTGGCAGAAGGAATCAAATGGATATTACAATCCCCAGACAAACAGTTTTTGCATGAAGCAGCACGTCAAAAAGCAGAACAATCGTTTTCATTAACAGCCCAAACCAAGCACTATCAGAGATTATATGAAAGTATCTTGTCCGGAATGCCTGCTTAATAAACTAAGAAATTAGACTATCCCAAACTTTCAGAAAGAGGATATCATTTCCTTTAAAGAAGGAAGTTATAACAGAGCAAAAAAAGCTACAAATAGCATTATGCAGACTTAATTGATAAGGGTAGCGAGGTATAGAGAGTCTTTTCCGCTAGGTTTATCACTGATACTCTCGTTCTTTGTGGTATTCTAGACCAAAGGATAGGAAAGAAGAACGAAGGAGTTACAAAGAGAGTTGTGTTGCCTTCAATCGTGGATGGTGGTGTAGGTGCGTAGGGAGTCTTTCTGCCGCGAGGAAAGCCCATGGCTTTGCGTGGGGGAGGTTCGGCAGAAAGTGTCCTTTTTGGGGTACTTTTTTGGACAAGCAAAAAAGTACCATGCCGCAAGTTGAAGAATGATCAGAAATTTAAGTAAATAAAGGAAGAGAGACCTCTAAACACTATAAGGAGAGTAATGAAAAGGAACAAGCTTATAGCTGAAAGATTAAAACATCTTCCCTTATACAAGATTAAATGAAGATATAGCCATTTCCACCCCATTAATGATCACAGATGCCTGATGCATACCAGCATAAAATACTCGTGTGGTAATAGGTCTGAAAGAGTGCCGTTTGACTACAGTAACTGACTCTCCTGCCTTATATTCTCTCTCACTGATTTTAAAAACCTTTCTATTCAGACTTCCATTTGCCTTCAGATAGTAAATACCATATTCTAAGCGGACTATCTGGCTTTGTGTATGAGTATTAGTAACCACCATAGCAAATTCCAGTGTATCGCCCATTTTTACTTCCGTCGTACGAATCTCAAAACCCTTTACTGCAATGAAACTACTCTGTAAGCCGTAATACGATAATACCTCTGTATGCCCCTGTTTTAGTAAAGTTCTGCATCCATGCTTGATAATAGCATCTGTCTCTTTGCTGTGGCCTTTCCACTTATGTGCAATCTCCAGTACCACAGCCGGATTATCTTTTGCAATATCATTCAGGTTGTTGGCTACACTCCGTCTTACCCATTCGGACGGATCATTTTTCAGATTCTCGAGTAATGGCAAGATAGGCAAAGGATCTTTTTTCAGGGCTGGAATAGCAAGCCCCCAGGGCAAACGAGGACGACTCCCCTCACTGGCTAATCGTCGCACTTTATGATTGGGATGCAAAGACCACTTAGTCATTTCGCGAATCATATCATTGCCATATTTCAGCAAAAAGGGACGTACAGCAAATTCACAACTCACAAATTGGGTCAGCCTTTCCAGTACAGGTATTGCTACAGCCAGATCCTCCAATCCATAAAGAGCTACATATTCTGGTAAAAACACAAAAGCCAATCCATCTTCTCCCCATCCCTGCTCTAACAAAGCATCTACAGTTTTTAACAATAGTGGTGCAGCTTCTGGGAAAGCTTCCGGCAAAAAATGATGAAACACTTTTGTTGTATGTAACATTCGCTCCTTCCATTCCATGTTTGTGAAGGAATCTGTTAAGATCATCGTAACAAATGTATTCTTCTCAAAGGATGGAATGACAGGAGTCACAACATCGGCAAAACGATTATAAAAAGCGGGTGTGTATATGTCTTTGATCAGACTCATATTGTTGTTTCTTTAGTAGCCAAAGCCATATTTACCGATTATTGGAATAGAACTTTTGCTCGGCAAACATACACAGAAACAACACATAAGCCATCCCAAACTTGAGGAAAAGAGTTTGCAGTCTCTCTTGTTAGTGGTGTTATTACTAACACCCCATTTCCTACTGTTCAGGTTGGTACTACTACCAACCTGGATAAGAAAACCTCTTAAATCAATACATTATCAACAGGCTCTGCAGGTGCTGGCAAATTTTTCTGCTGAAGAAAACCTAACAGGTTTCGTTCAATAGTGGTACATAAAGCTGACAAAGGCAAATGATGAGGCTCTGTTCCAAATGGATCTTCGATCTCTTCTCCAATGGCATCCAATCCAAAAAAGGCTAGTGACACAAGAAACACCACTAGAGGTGTCAGTACTCCTGCAGTATCGACAATCCCGAAAGGAAGGAAGAAACAGAAGAATGCAACAATCCGGTGACCGAGTATGACATAGGTAACAGGAAACGGAGTATTTTTGATTCGTTCGCAACCACCTTGTATAGCCGTTATCTCTGTAAGACTCGCTTCCAGTACAGGCAGGTGAAAATCATGTATCCATCCCTTTTGCCAAGCATGTTGAATCTTTTCACCCATTCGTTGTAAAAGTCCTAACGTCACATTGGGTTGTTCATTAAGCCAATCCAGATCCTGTTTGGAAAGATACTTTTTCAACTCTTCATCAGGTGTTGTATCACGTAGCAAATGACGTAGTGAGTGTACGTGCGCAATGATCATCCGTACGAGCTCCTGTTGAAAAGCCATATAAGGCTCAGGTACTGCGACTCCATCTTTCCCCAGTTTATCCAGCTCTCTTTCCTGCAATGAAGCAGGTTGCTTGACAACAAGCGTTATAATCTGTCGCGCAAAACTACGACTCACATTGACCAGTTGTCCCCAAAGAATACGTCCTTCCCAGAAACGATCATAGGCAGTATTATTACGAAACCCCAGGAAAATACTAATCGCAACCCCCATAATTGTAAAGGGTATAGCTGTAAGTGTATAGGTCTTCACATCTGTCATAACTTCGATGACAGTTACTATAATAGCAACGCCTGTAGCAGCCAGTATACGTTCTCCGGATCTTTGCAGGCTGGTATGTCGAAAAGTAAAAAGAAGTTTGGACCAGGGAAACTTTTGTTTTAGAATCATGGTAAGAATGTATAGTTTATCAAGCTTTATAAATGGGTATATTTCTGATATGCACATATGACAGTCCGCTTGAAAATGGTTATCCATCTTTCAAGCAACTACATTATACACTTTGGGGTACTATTCAGTTAGGGTTTAAGCATAAAGGACGTAGAAGTCAAAAGTAAAATAATGTGCCTCTTCAGATTAACTAGCCTGACAATCCTTATGCTAGTTGTGATGTGGTACGATTTTCGTACAAGTCTGAAGGGAGACAGATAGTAGATTATCTACAAAATCAGATACTTTCATGTGGATATATCTGAAGAGTATAGATAAAGCTACAAATGAAAGAAAGAGAAAAATAGCCTCATCGTAAATCATACAGGAAGTCATGAAAAATGGTAAAAGATGTATCTTTTTGCTACTAGTATTTTTGCTATCACTGGGTAATAAAATCGCCTATACCCAACCCCACCAGAAACCCGGTTTCATCTCCCGTTACTGGAATAAACTTGTCAATGATACAAGTGCAAATGCCAAGTCTCAGTTTTTAGTTTATCCAACGCTGGCCTATGCACCCGAAACCAGCTGGGAGTTTGGGTTAAGCAGTCTCTATGTATTTTACGCCAAAGGAGATACGAACAATCGTTTAAGTGAAATCAATGGCTTTACGTTTCTTACTTTAAAACGACAATATGGCTTTTGGTTTGATCATGCCTTATACTCTCACGAGAACAAATGGTTTTCGCTAGGTCGGCTGCGTCTCCAAAGTTTTCCTCTTCTTTACCATGGCATTGGTCCCGATTCTCCTGAAGAACATCTGGCCCAGGTCAATGCCAATCTGCTTCAGATTAGAGAAAGAGTGCTACGCAAGATATATCCGAGTCTTTACTTTGGACTGGAAGTTGACTATCAGCGATTAAGTTCTGTTGAGTTTGAACTCAATACAGATGAACCTATCGACCATCCGCCAGGAAGTACTGGCTCTGCCAATCTGGGAGTTGGTTTGGGAATCTTATATGATAACCGACACAATGTATTGAATGTACGTAAGGGATTTTTTTCAGAGCTTTCTCTCCTAAATTATGACAAAAATCGTGGAAGCGACTTTTCGTTTACCTCTGTCATTTCTGACACTCGCATCTATCGTCCTATTAACAAACGGGATGTACTGGCAGCTCAGGTATTCGGACAATTTAACTTTGGTAATCCACCCTTTAATCAGCTTTCACTATTAGGTGGCGAAAGCATCATGCGTGGATATTATTTGGGTCGGTTCAGAGACAATAATCAGATTGCAGCTCAAGTCGAATATCGCTTTCTGCCTTTACCCCTGGGATTTACCAAACGAGTAGGCGCTGCTGTATTTGCAGGTAGTGGGACTGTGTTTAACAGCGTTCGCACCTTACAATTTCATGATTTTGTATGGTCAGCAGGTGCAGGCCTTCGTTTCCTTATCTTTCCTAAGAAAGATATATTCACCCGATTGGATGTAGCCTTTACTCAGGAGGGTCCTGGTTTCTATATATTTATCGGAGAAGCATTCTAACAGAATCAGAATTTTACCTTTCCAGTTTGCCTGAAACTAAATTTCTATAGTTATTTCTCAAGCATAATCATATGTTTGCATAGAATTCCATTCTCATAGATTGGTGCCGGATAATTGTCTACAAAAAAGTTTTTCCGGATTCCAGTTATTTCAAAACCTATTTTTTGATATAGATATAATTGTTTAATTGCCCCATTGGCAGTTCCAATAACTAATGTTTTAAATCCTTTTTCTTTAGCTCGTTGGGTTGCTTCATTTAATAAGTGAGTCCCAATACCCAATCTCTGATAGTCTTTATGCACTGCAATATTTTTGATCTCTATTGTTTCAATGTCTAGTATATACAGTATGTATACTCCAATAATCTGGGAATTGTGTTCAAAAATATAAATCTCCCCTCCCTTTGCATAGGAATCTATGATTTCTATAGTCTCATCTGCTAGAAGCAGTAACTCATAGGGAATTTGCTCCCCTTTTTCCAACAGTCGGGTTTGTGTATAGTTTAAAGTCATATTGGCTAATTTCCGCTTATCAATTTTACAGAATCTATTCTTTAATCATACAATATCCTACGAATCAAAGTTTTAGGAAAGCTCTTTCTAAACAACAGCAATTAGCAACATCTGCTCAAACAATAACAATCTGACTAACAATATGTTACTACTTAAATGGGTTATCATTTCTCCAATTTTCTGACATAAACAGGTATATATACCTATTAAAAAATCTTACTCATACCTATACAGTTATCCATATTTACATTCGTCGATTTTAATCTTTCTTTAATTATTTCCTGACTATTTTGATTTATTTTTGTTGTAATGATATTGTCAGGTAACATTTTATCTGGCAAGCCTGACCTATTTTCTCTTAGAATTGAAGCCCAGGAATCGTTTTCACTACAGCCGGTTACAGTAAAATTAACTTTTTTTCATCCGTCATTTTGTAATGAAAGATTCTAGTATATCGTTGGAAGAAGCAAAACGGCTTCAGGCATTGTTTTCATACCATATTTTGGATACTCCTGCTGAAAAAGACTTTGATGACATTGTTTGCCTTGCTTCCCAGATTTGCCAGACACCCATATCGTTGATCTCTCTCCTTGATCATGAGCGCCTTTGGGCTAAAGCGAAGATTGGTGTAGAAGCATCAGAAATTCCACGCGAGATTACTTTCTGCACATCAGCCATAACTCAGAACAATCTTTTTATTATTGATAATACACTTGAAGATAATCAGTATTGTGAAAATCCTCTGGTAGTGAACGATCCACATATCCGCTTCTATGCCGGTATGCCCCTTGTGACTCCATTGGGTTACAAGCTTGGTACACTGTGTGTAATGGATCAGGTACCAAGACAACTGACCTCAGAACAAAAATTTGCATTGGAATTGCTTTCCCGCCAGGTAGTGCAACAACTCGAGCTTCGGCAAAAGAATCGGCAACTTGCCAATGATGCAGAGATGCTGCAGTTGCAAAATCAGCAGCTCAATGAAATGCATCAACGTTCGGAAGAAACTAACCAGCTTATGAGTAGGTTTCTGTCTATCATCTCTCATGATGTTCGTACACCAGTTAATCTCCTACGTGGATTTTTACCACTACTCACTAATGATGACATACCCGCACAGGAACAAAAAAAAGTAATTGACAAAATTAGTCTGATGCTGGTTTCCACAGATGAGCTATTAAGTAATCTGGTACATTGGACTTCCCGACAGATCAAAGGAATGTCCATTCACAACCAACCGATTAATCTTGAGAAACTGGTAGAAAGTGAACTTTTCAAGTTAGCGATATCAGCCTCTCAAAAACATAATCTGCTTATCAATGCAATGCCTTCTCTGACAGCGTGGGCAGATTATGATATACTTCGCTTTATACTTCGGAACCTATTGGGGAATGCAAACAAGTATACAGTCTCAGGTACTATTGAAGTAAGAGGCTGGGAAGAATATGATTTAGAGGGGAAGGAGCATCTGGTTATATCCATAAAAGACAGTGGTCGGGGAATGAGCAAAGAACAACAAAATAAATTGTTCAACTGGCAGGACAAAAATTCACAGCCAGGTACCAATGGGGAGCGTGGTTCAGGAGTAGGTCTACTTCTTTGCAGAGATTTTATCAGTGACCTGCAAGGCAGGATCTGGCTTGAAAGCAAACCTGATCAAGGAACGACATTCTTTTTTACTCTTGTCAAATACAATCAGGATCTGCATCGAAAACAACAACCTGACTATGCTCTTAAAGCGCTAACCTTATAAGAGAGGCCTACTAACAGTTTATCTTATATGGCCTAGTAACAGAGTCTACGTTTTAGCGTGGACTCTGTTTTATTTTGGGGAAGGTCTTTTTTCAGATTTCTCATCAATTCCTTGAGGTAATCCTAAAAATCAGGACAGTACCTCGTGGCAAGATCAGCTGCTTTTCCTTTTGGAGTGTATTTTTCTCTCATAAACCAAGCGCAACTCTATTTGTCACGAGTTTCTTTCAGAATGACAGAAAGAAGGAGTGTTTCTTTCTGAAAAACAACAGGATGAGAGAGCAAATTACCTTTTTCTCATAAGTTGGAACAACTCCTGGCTTTTATGAAATCATAAATACCCGACTCTCAATTCACTGGTCTTTTTGGCTCTACTGGTAATCCAGCCTCTTTTCGTAGACGAGCCATTGCCCAACACCACCAGGCGGTTTGTTCGCCGTTGCCTGCATCTTTAATTTTCCAAGCAGCTCCTTTCAGGCTCTTTATATCCTGGTCAGTTAACTTATCCGCGGGTTTATATCCAGTTGCCTGCAGCCACCCTCCTTCCATATAGATAGGTTGTGACGCATTAACTTCCTTGATTAGTTGCAATAATTGTTGAATCCGGTTAAAGTCTTTTTCAGAACGAGCAAATTCTATTTCCCATGCAATCCCTTTTCCAATAATCTCATTGGAAACACGACCATCCGGATAACTATCTGTAGGCATCCAGGTAAGTCCATTGGTTGTTTTCATCATGGTTCGCTGCATAGCCTTCACTGTGTTTTGTAGAATAGTATGATCCATACACTCCCATTGGGCCGCAATTGGAGAAAGTGTTACCCACCCCATTCCCAGATAGGGAGTTCCCCCATTGCCATCCGGAAGCCGCATTTCCAGATAGGTAGTATCCCGGTCTCTGACTGTGGTTAAATTTTTTCGAATGCCATCTTGTAGTACATTCAGTCTCTTTTGCCAGTAAGCAGCTAGTGTTGCATCTCCTCTACGCTGGGCCACTGCGGTCATTTCCTTTAATGCAGCACCTACAAAGCTCTGTGTCAGTAAGTCCCAGGCATCCCAGCGACGGCCATCCCTGGAATGTTCAAGTGCGATGTTTCTCACCAGTCCTGTTTCAGTAGACCACCAGCCAGACGAAAGGTTCTGTCGATCACAGGTACGATTTGTCAAGGTCTTTATCAACTGCCAGGTCTTATCTTCAAAATCAGTATGCCCTCTCTTTAAAGCAAGTTTTGCCCAGGCCAGAATCACATGTGCCTGTCCATCTATTTGGGGTTCATCGCTGAGAATAGAATATTTCTGGTCTTTCAGTACAATTACATGTGGTATACGTTCCAGCCCATTTTCCTGTGTAGCCTTTAATACACACGAAATGGTTGCTTCTGCTTCCTGGAAACGACCTGTCTCAATCAGTAATGGCACCAAAGCACCTACAGTACGACAATACATTCCTTCATACGCACCAGTTAGAGATTCAGGCAGAAAACCATCTTTTCCCATACGATCCAGAAGACTATAATAGGTATGTGTATACAACTTCTCAAAGTAGGGCGATTTCAATTCTGTTACAACAGCTTTAGGGAGGGTCTGTGCAGATAGTGTAGTACAGAATGCAACAAAAAGGGAGAGAATTAACAGATAAGATTTTTTGTAAACTAACATAGATAAGTATAGGAATACATTCAGATTGTTTTTCAAGTAATAAAAAAACAATTGAATTAAAAACACTGCTGTATCACAGAAATTAGCAAGCTATCCTATGTCAGCCATTTCCTGTAGAATTTATCTTGCTAGACAACGTGATCTGCTGTAGAATCTATAAAGCTCATTATCAGTGCATTTAATAACAAGTGAGGCATGTTATTTTTCGTTTTTCTGTTTTTTCATTTAAAAGTGTATTTGCTATGACAACCGAAAACAAATATGTTCTTATTACAGGTGCCACAAGTGGCATTGGATATGAGTTGGCGAAACTGTTTGCAAAAGATCATTACAATTTGGTGATTGTAAGCAGAGATCAGCAGGAACTGGAAAATAAAGCGCAGGAATTCAGACAACTTGGAATAGATGTGGTTCCGATAGCCAAAGATCTTTTTAATCGGGATGCAGCGTTCTCATTATATGAGGACGTAAAAAACAGAAACATTCAGGTTGATATACTGGTCAATGATGCAGGTCAGGGGATTTATGGAAAATTCCAGGATACAGATATAAACCGCGAACTAGCTGTTATCGATCTGAATATTGCGTCAGTAGTCATTTTGACTAAATGTTTCCTGAAAGACATGATTCAAAGAAATTCAGGAAAAATTCTGAATCTGGCTTCTATTGCCAGCAAGACACCAGGACCATGGCAGTCTGTTTATCATGGTACCAAAGCCTTTGTCTTGTCCTTTTCAGAAGCTATTCGAGAAGAGCTTAAAGAAACAAACATCACTGTTACAGCCCTTCTGCCCGGAGCAACCGATACTGACTTTTTCAATAAGGCTGACATGGTATCAAGTAAGATTGTACAAGAAGGAAAACTATCTGATCCGGCAGATGTTGCCAAAGACGGCTATGAAGCACTGATGTCAGGAGATGATAAAGTTATTTCAGGATTGAAGAATAAAGTACAGATAGGCATGAGTAATATAATGCCAGACAGTGCAGTAGCTCACCAAATGAATGAGCAGCAAAAACCAGCTTCTCAATCGTAAATAGATATATAGCCCCCTTTTTAAGCCTAAACTGCTACCTATATGAGGTAGCAGTTTTATTTTGTATGTACACTCGTTATAACACTGAAAGAACGAGTATTACTTCATTACTTATATATTCAAACTCTTATAATAGTGTGCGAGTAGTCATCCGTTGTACTCACGACAGACAAACCAATATTATGATAGACAAAAATGACTGTTTAGCCTACTCAATCTGTCCATACGTCTATACTATCCAGATAGAAGGAAATATTGGAAACAGTCATGCGTTCAATTATCATAACAAACATATATTTTGCGATGATAAAAGTAAAAAATTCATTACTAGCCTTAGCATTCACATTCTTCACATTGGTATCCTGTTCAGACAAAGAAACCGATCCAACTCCCGGAACTACAACTGATACCGACTCGGATACCGAACTAACAGCCCAAACCAATACAGAAGAAGCAGATGATTATATCTTTGACACAGACATCACCTACATTACATTGAATAGCACATCTGTTGCTGTGACAGGAGAGGGTGTAACTGTAGAAAACACAACTGCAACCATTACAGCAGCAGGCACCTATAGTGTAAGTGGTACATTGACAGATGGACAAGTGGTTGTCAACACAGACACATCCAGCAAGGTCAAAATCATATTAAACGGAGCATATATAACCAGTACATCTACGGCTCCTCTATATGTAAAAAATGCAGCTAAAACTATCATATATCTCACACCTTCTACCCAGAATACCCTTACAGACGGAAGCGCCAGCAAATTGGATGGAACACTGTATAGCGCAGCCAGGCTTTCTATATTTGGAACGGGTTCTCTTACTGTAACAGGCAATGCGGATGGAGGAATTGTAAGTGAAGGTGGAATGATTATCAAAGATGGCACTTATGCTGTCACTGCTGCAGAATCTACCCTGAAAAGTGACAAGAACCTGATTATTGATGGCGGGACATTTACCCTGACAGCTGGAAATGATGGGATACATGGTGAAGAGTCGCTGATATTTAATGGAGGCAATATTGTCATCACACAATCTGAGGAAGGTATAGAAAGTGCTGAAATTACAATTAATGAGGGTACAAGCATTCAGCTAACTTCTACCGATGACGGAGTAAATGCCTCTTCAGGCGATGATACTTCCGAAAACCATTTTTATATGCATGGAGGCTATCTGTATGTGAATGCGTCAGGAGATGGTATTGATTCCAATGGGTACATTGAGATCACAGGTGGAGTTATTGTTGTCAATGGTCCTACACAGAATAGCAATGGAGCAATTGACTATGATCGTACATTCACCATTTCAGGAGGGCTACTGGTAGCTGCAGGAAGTACAGGTATGGCACAAGCGCCTAGTCAGTCCTCTACTCAAAACTCTGTAAAGATTAATTTCAGTTCTTCGAAACAAGCCAATCAGTTGATCCACATACAAGATGCTACTGGCAATGAAATTATAACATTCAGTCCTGCCAAGACATTTCAATCTGTTGTGGTATCATCTCCCTCTCTGATTCAGGGCACAACCTATTCTGTATATCTGGGTGGAAGTTCAACAGGAACAGCTACTAATGGACTCTATGAGGGCGGAGATTATACTGCCGGAACGCTGAGTACAAGCTTTACTGTTTCGAGTAATGCAACCACAGCAACAGGGAGCTAAATACAGACAGGATTCGTCCTTAAATTGTGGTTAGGAGTTTTAAAGCTAGCCACTACACTTTTGCAAAAGAGTGTAGTGGCTAGTTTCAGTTTCAGAGAATGATTTAACTTATGGTTGATATTGGTCAATATAGAAAGCTTTGACCCTTAGCTCTGCGAAGGATTCTTGAGGAGGGTTTGACAGAAAGGCAAAGTTAAATTTGGCCACATCCGACAAATCCAGTATGGTTTTGCCACCCTTAAATTCTGAGAAATAGATTATTCGGGTTGCTGGCTTTTTACTAGCAGGTAGAACCACATGATTCTGTACTCCTCCATGCACCCCTGTTTGTCGTAGCTGCAATACTACTTCCTGATTGGCCTGATAAGTTACCCGAATAAATTTACTTTTACTGAGATCTACTTTTCGGGCTTCTTCGCCAGGCAATGTCTTTGGATCAATAGGAAAAGACATTTCGCCATACCCTTTCACATTAAATTTCACATGGGCAACTACCTTCCCTTTATTTTTTACCAATCCCTCCTGAGTGTTCAGAGGAACCAACTGTTCTGTTTTCTCATCGTGTCCGGTAATCCATTGAGAAAATCCATTGAGGGATAAAGGTGACTGAGTTTGTGCACTAATAGAGATAGAACAAGCATACAATGCGAAAGCAATGCCTGTAAAGAAGAATTTTGCACGTTTGAACATTAGGAAGAAAAGTGGATAGCTTCATACAAATATACTAGATATCCACTTTTCTTTGCATTGATTACTCTTTTACTGCTACAGCGATTTTCGAATCCGCAGTGCCATAATACAAAAACCATTTATCCCTGAAAAATACTAGTCCTTCCACAAACGTTACTTTATTGACCTGTCCTACCAGTTCATAGTCTTTCTCTGGTTTTATAAATGGTTGATCCAGACGAGCAAGTATCTTTGACGGATCGTTTTTATCCAAAAGCACCTGTCCCCCTGCATACATCTCCACCCCTTCCTGCGGTTTAGGTCTGAATGCAGCACCATTATAAATAAGCAATATTCCTTTGTCAGTCAGCATAGCGGCTGGTCCCGGCTCAACTAAACCATTATCAAAAAGCTTTGTATCAGATCGTTTTGCAACTACGGCCTTAGGTTCTCCCTTTTCATCTGCGAAAAAAGTCCAGTCTGTTAGGTTATCAGAGTGAGCCAGTAATCCATTCTCACCCCAGTACATCCAGTATTTGCCATTAATCTTTGTAGCCACCATTCGACTATCCTGTTGTTTACAAACAATCGAACCTGACTTTGACCACATATCCTTGTATTTGGGTTCTTTGAAAGCCAGTCCATGTTTTTTCCATTTCTTCAGGTCCTTTGAACTTGCCACACACAATCGGGCTGTCTTGCCATCATATGCAGTATAGGTCATGTAATAGGTCCCTGTTGAATCTTCCACAACACGTGGATCTTCACATCCTCCCATCCACTCGTATTGTTTCATGGCATCATTATCCGGATAGAAAACAGGTTGTGACAGTCGTGTAAAATGGATACCATCACTGCTTTCAGCTAATCCCAGGCGCGAAGTACCTTTCACCGCTTTCACTGTATCTTCTGCCCGATAGATCATATATACCTTTCCATCTCTCACTACAGCTGTAGGATTATATACATCATGCTCTTCCCACTGAACATCTTTTTTCCAGATTGGACAATGAAAGATAGTACCAGACTTTGGCAACAGAATCGGATTGGCAGAATCTACTTTCTGAAAAGGCAATAAAGCCCAATCGACAGAAGCTATCTCTGTTTGAGATGTATCTGTAGTAGAAGTATTGGTTTGTTGCTTTTCAGAAGACTGGCATCCGGTTATCGTCATAACAGTGCCCAACAAAAAAAGAAAGAGACTTGATCGGTTCATAAGGGATATGTGAATTGACACAAAATAGGATTTATACAAAAGTAATTTGTACAATGACAATCCAAAATCATAAGGCCAAAAAGAAATCACCTATCACTTTTCTGTCCATTCCATTTGAAGACAGTTTACCTTCTTCTCATAAAACGTTTTAAACAGATGTTTTACCTCATCTTTCAATAAAGAATTATCAATCAACTTAATTACTTCCATATGGCGATTAGTAAATTCGGAAAGTATTTTGATTATACGGCTTTCCTTAAGTCCTAATACCTTTCCAAACTGCAGAAAATCAAAGCGCGTATAAAAACCATATGCGTCATAAGCAGTCGTGAAAGTATCTGTAAAAAGCATCAATGCCATATCTGACTCTGAGGGAACATGAATACGGGTACACAACAAGTCATATGCAGGGGCTAAAATATAATCACCTTCCAACGTCCGTATAGCTGAAAAGTTTTTCACATGTGCATCTCCATTCGAGAAAACATAGTTGAAAATAATCATCCGAAAAAACTTTTCTATCTCAATAGGATAGGAAGCAATGTATTTTTTGATCAGTTGTCCAATCTGTTCATAAGAAAGATCATATTTGTAGTTTTGTCCATGAGTATATTCTGTAACCTGTGCAATTTGAGCAAAATCTTCCTGTTGAAACCGTAATCCATCTGCTCTCACATCAAACCGTTTTACAAGGTAAGCGGGACTAGTATCTTTAAAATAGACAACAGCATTAGGCGGCACATTAATCTTGAATAACTGACGAGCAATCTGCATTGTTAAATGTTCATTGGCAGGTGCCTGATCAAGATATCTGAATTGGCCGATAGGGATAGGTTTAAGAATATATTGCCCTCCTTTCTCTGTCAGGCGAAGCGTATTTTTTTCCCTTATTATTGAATATTTAATCTGTACACCAGAAATAGAAATCTTTTTGGTCAAATCACTATATATATTTGACTCTTCTTTATAAGGTGATTCAAAAGACAAAAAAGGACTAACTTTATGCCCATCAAAAAGTTCGGTAATGCACTTACGGCAATACTCAGTTTGGGGCTGTGTTTTTAAACATCCTGGACATTTCATATATCTATTTCTTTGTTGCTCATATTCTCCTGACCAAAATCCGTCATATCTTTAATTTCTTTTACAGTAATAGCTCCAATTGTATTTGTATGTGCTGTTCGCAAAAGTAGACCAAAGTGATCATTTTCATCAATATGCAGTAATCGGCATTGTGTCTGTTTGTTTATTCCTTCAGATAATAGGCCATAAAAGAAAGGAAAGAGTGTAGTAGAATTATATTCCTGTTTATCCTTTGGCAGAGAAAGGCTAATTGAAAGACAATCCGGGTCATTAAAATATTGAAGATCATACCGAAAAATGTAATGCCGATCTGATACCTTTTCCAGAATTCCTGCCAACTGATCATTTATATATACTCCTGCTTGTATGCTCATTTAATCACTTCCACTTTTATTTCTAAACCTAATGCATGACAAATTTTTACTAAAGTCTCTAACTCAGGATTACCCATCCCATTCTCAATATCACGCAATGTCCGAATAGATATACCTGCAATTTCAGCTAGGTCATCTTGAGTAACTTTACGGGATTTGCGTCGTTCTCGTATAATTTCGCCAATAGCTATAAGCTCCATAACAAAACGGCAATAAAATGCCTCTTTTAGCAAAAAAAGCTATAAAAGAATATTATTCCAAAAAAATAGGCATTTTATTGCCTATTCACTAATCGTGTTATATCATCTCACTATTCGATTCACTATAACTGACAAAGAAAAATTTCACAACTTTGCGACAAGCAACCTACAATACAACTACTTCACTTATACTCATGAATATAAAAATCCACCAGACCAATGGTACTTCTATTGCAGAAGCCATCTCTGAAGCCTTGATAATTACCAATTTACAGGATGCACTGGATCTGATTGGTAATTGTTCTTATCAGGGAGCAGACAAGATTATTGTATATGAACAAAATATCACACCAGACTTTTTTGATCTGAAAACCAAGCTGGCAGGTGAGGTTCTGCAGAAGTTCTCAAATTATCGCATGCAATTGGCTATTGTGGGTGATTTCTCACAGTATTCCAGCCATAGTTTACAAAGCTTTATTTACGAAAGCAATAAAGGCTCTCTGGTAAAGTTTGTTTCTACACTGGAAGAAGCTTTATCCTGAATGCATTCTGCTATTAATAAGAATCCAGCAGATAAAAGTTTGTATTTGCCTCTGCAACAACAGCTCGCAGAGCGATCAGATCAAATACCCTCCAGGCAGTAGAAAAATAGTCAGTACTCCATTTGCCTGTATAGTATTCACCCAACTCCTGGCGCTGTTGCAACTGCTCTTTATATATCTTCTGAGCCTGTGCATAATGGTTAGGGTGAATCAAACCCAATTCATCTATTTGTTTGGTAAGCTGCTTCAGTTCCTCGTCTTCTCCCATTCTTTCGTTGACAAAAAAATGTCCTAGAAGAATAATCATCCACTCTATAAAATTCACTAACTCTTTAGAAGTAAAAACATAATCCGGAGGAGATGATCTTTCTGGCAATTGATCAAAATATTTATTCAACTGCTCAATTACGACATTACAATAACAGGTAATACCCTCCCACCAAACCTCTATAAGACCTAATCGGGCAAGTAATGACTCATCATAGTTTGCATCACCATATACATTCCAAAGCCATGTTGTCAGTTGAGACAATTCACTGCCTGTAAGTGAGTTGGGGTCATGGGCAATCTTCTGACATATCGTTTCATAGGATAGATCATTTTCTCTGGAAAGCCAGTTTTTAAATGACTGTTCAGAATCATCCAAACGTTTAATCTCAAGAGGCAACTGTTCCTGAATATCTTTAGTGCTTAATTGATAAAGATATAAATCTCTTCCCATTGATGGACTATGTTATTGAAGTGGTGTAGAATATAATGGCAAGATACTTGAAAAACAGATTGACTCACTCTAAAGCCAATGAAGTGCTTTAGTCTCCAACCATAAATCTATTTATTGTTTGGCTTATAGAAATGTAATTTTTAGACTTTATATGTTATTGCGTGTCATGGTATCCATTTTACATCTTTTGTAAAAAAATATAAGACCCTGTTTTTTAGGCTTTTCCTATTCGATATAAAGCTAGTAAGCCTAAAATATACCGAATCGAAAGTAATATTACATGACTACAGAATTACCCACTATTGTAGTTTCAGTGCTTTTAAACTATCTCTAATTTGCACCCGGAAGATTCAGATTAGCAGTATTGTATCCTTACAACAGGCAGAAAAGTAATTATGTGAACGGCATGTACATTCTGTAAAATGAATACCATCCTTGAAATAATCTGACAAGTAGCTAGTAAGATTTTTTGTATAGCCAATCTGTTTGATTTTGATTGTGCTTTTGCCTCTGTAACTCTATTTTTCTTTAGAAAGAATGTAACTGATAAATTATTCAGGTACTGATGTATTGTATATTGTTTAGATGGTATCCTATATGACGTTAAAAAACTTTGTACGCCAGAATGGCATTGTCCTATCAGCAGCCCTTGTTGGGATTCTGATTATACTATCCGCAGTAACGGTCTTTTATAACCGACACATAATGTCTACCACGACCTATGCTCAGAAACTGTCAGAAGCGATTTTATCGCATTCTATGGAAGTACAGAACCAGGGCCTGGTAAACTATGATAAAAACCTTCGTGGTTTCGGAATCACAAAAGACGATGGATTTATAGGCCATATCAGCTATAATGTTAGCGCTTCACAACGTGTAGCCGATACGCTGGCTAAAATTATTACAGAACAAAAGGCGCTTATGCCTGAATCTACCGTTAAGCTGGATTCCTTTCTAACTTCTTTGGCAGAAGTTAAAGGTGTATTAAAGAATTACCATCAGTTTGGGCAGGGCATGATTGAGATGCTCAAAGTAGACAGTACAGATGACTTTAAACGGGCATTGGCCGAAGACAGAGGATCACGTACATGGGGTGCATGGAATAGCCTGCATGTACGACTGGAAACATTTGAACATGCAGTTGCACAAAAAGCACAGACAGACTATGATACAGCTGTTAGCCGCAATGCCTGGATACAAGTATTACTTCTTATATTGGGACTACCTACTCTTTACTGGATTATCAATATTCTTAGAAGACAAGGTAGAGATCAGCAAGCTCTGCTTAAAAAACTTCAGGAGACCAATCAGCAGTATCTGTTTCATCCAGGTCATGAACATAACCGGAATGTGATAGAAGAATCCATGGAAAATCTGAAAAAGGCAGCTGTGTTTATAAAGAAAATTACCGAAGAAGAGGACGCACAATGGGAAGGATTAAATGACTCAAACCAGGCTCTGAATCAGAATAACCTGGTAGGTGAATTACAGAAGATGCAAAAACGCATGAAGGAGGTTAAGAAGGAGGATGCACAACGTAACTGGACCAATGAAGGCCTGAACTTTATGGGGGAACTGTTACGCAAAGAAACCGATCTGGATACCCTGACAAATGCTATCATCGCTGAACTGGTTAAATACATTGGAGCCAATCAGGGTGGATTATTTTTGCTGGCAGGAGATGATGACAAACCGTATCTGGAGCTAAAGGCCGCTTATGCCTATAACCGGAAAAAATACCTTCACAGAGAGGTTGCCATTGGCGAAGGTCTTGTAGGCCAGGCAGTACTTGAAAAAGACTATATATACCTGACAGATATACCTCAGGACTACCTGAAGATTACTTCCGGATTGGGGATGGCGAATCCTACCTGTCTGCTTATTATGCCGATGAAGGTAAATGAGAATGTACAGGGTGTAATCGAGCTTGCCTCTTTTGAGAAACTGGAAGGCTATAAGATTGCATTTATCGAAAAACTAGCCCAGCAGATGGCATCGACTATTGTATCTGTCAGAACCAATGAACGGACACGGCAATTACTGGATGATAGTCAGCAACAGGCAGAGGAAATGAAGTCACAGGAAGAAGAGATGCGTCAGAATATGGAAGAGTTAGCTGCTACCCAGGAAGAAATGTTTCGAAAAGAACAGGAGTATCTAAACCAGATTCAGGAATTACAGGATGCACTGCGTTCTCTACAAGAAAGAGAAGCTGTTTAACACATACCCTATTCAGATCTTATCAGGTCCTACACTTTTGCAAAGAGTGTAGGACCTATTTTGTTTATCGCGTTACGTAACCATTATGAAAACAACCAAAGCTGGCCTGATTTATCGGCTTGTAATGAGTCGGAAGAGGTATCTTCAAAGTTAGAGATAGAGATTCCCAGCAATCGTATCGGTTTGGATTCAGGGTCTGTCTTTTCCAGGAGTTGTAACGCAGTTGCCTGAATGGTTGACACATCCACAAACGGTACGGCAAAAGATTGGCTACGGGTGATCTGAGAGAAGTCGTTATATTTAACTTTTAGGGTTAGGGTTCTTCCTTTGGCATTGCTTCGTTGCAGACGTTCTATCAATTTCTGGCTGATATAATACAGTTCAGCCTCCATCTGTACCAGCAGAGTCAAATCCTCAGGAAAAGTATCTTCTACACCTAATGATTTGCGTTCACGAAAGGGTTGTACAGGCCTTTCGTCAATGCCACGTACAATTCTATAATAAAATGACCCCATCTTGCCAAAGATCCGGATTAGCTCCACTTCTGATAGCTTCTTCAGATCAGCCCCTGTATGTAAATGCATACTCTTCATTTTACGGGCAGTCACCTCTCCTACCCCAAAAAACTTCTCCACAGGTAGTTTTTCCATAAAAGTCTCAATCCGGGAAGGACCAATAAATGTAATTCCATTGGGTTTCTGCATACCTGAGGCAATCTTAGCCACAAACTTATTTACCGAAACCCCAGCTGATGCAGTTAGTTGCAGTTCGCTCAAAATAGCTGCTCGAATTTGTTCCGCAATTTCCATAGCAGAACCTATCTGCAACTTATCAGCAGTTACATCCAGATACGCTTCATCTAGTGAAAGGGGTTCTATCAGCTCGGTATAACGACTGAATATTTCCCGTATTTGCAGAGAAATAGTTTTGTATACATCAAACCGGGGATATACAAAGATGGCATGGGGACAAAGCTGACGGGCTTTGCTAGCAGACATAGCAGAATGCACCCCATATCGCCGAGCCTCATAGCTGGCAGTAGCGACAACACCTCTTCCTTCCGGAGAGCCTCCTACAATTACAGGCTTATTCCGATACTGCGGAAAGTCTCGTTGCTCAACAGAAGCATAGAAGGCATCCATATCTATATGTATAATCTTCCGCATAGCAGTTGGTTAATGTATCATTGTATTTCTCGGCCAACTTAAAAAATAATTACTCACAAAAATAGCGAATAAACCTTGTGTCCTAGCAGCACCTGTTATTCTATACTACCAAGTTTGCAGCGACTTTCTTACAGTTTTTCATTAATAAACTACCGATTTGTAAATAAGAGATCTTGTACAAAAAAACAGAATACAGTTTTATTTACCATTTTGTAAAATCTCATTCTGGCACAATGGAAAGGTACTATAGAGTCTTGTTGTCTAATCCATACCATTTTCAGAAACCACCTCTGACTTTACTATGTAATAATTCATACCAAATCAGATAAAGTTGTTAAAAAAGAGTCTTCTCTCTCTTCGTAAGAGAACAGAATATGTATTCATATGTTCTCTGTAATGAAGTATATTTTACCACTTGCCAACATAAAACTTCCATTTCAACAAAACACTTTCAAGGTTTTTGGGTTATACTTTACATCAAAACCATTGGATCTACCAGCTTTCAATTCACTGCGAGTCATTGGATAGTATAACAAAACAAGTATTTATTTTTACAATGTTTAGCTCCGCTATCTCTAGTCTGATAAGTAATAAAATATATCTTTTTATCTATATAGTTCACCTTTATATTCGCATATTGTATTAGTGTAAACATTGATTTTCAGCAGGCTATAGTCTAACTACAGAAATTCTACCAAAAAGCAAATTACAACATTCTGGTTACTAAAGATAGTACAATCTTACTGAGGTGAGTGACCATACCCATACCCACATCAATGAAGCATTTCTACCTTCTATTTATATTCATCTATCTGTCAGGATATGCCCAGATACTATCACAGGATAGTTTGAAACAGGAATTTCTCCATACAAAAGCCCATCAATACGAAACCTTTTTTGAAACGTTGGATGCACGCCTCACTCAACTTCCGATGAAAGAGGCATTGTCAATTGTACGAATCCTACAAAATGCTGGCAATTCGGATAATCCGGAAAAACTACAACATTATATAACTCAATCGTTGTTTCGTATTCATTATCAACAAAAAAACTATCTCCTGGCAGATAGTTTGCTGCAAAAAGATCTGATTCATACAAAAAAATACCATCTTATATCCGAACACGCAGAAACACTCCTAAACCTGGGAATGGTTTATAATACGCTCTATAAATATTCAGAGGCAACCCAATACATGCAACAAGCCTATCATCAGTTCTCTAGCCAGAATAAAAAAGCAAGAGCTGCTACAGCTCTGTATGAGTTGGGCAACCTGTGTCTCAAAATGCCAGAGCGAGATTGTGAAGAATATTTTCAGAAAGCGCTGGCGTTGGGTGGTGATTCATTAAAGAGAGTATATCACATCAGCAGTCTCAATACACTCGGATTAATCCAGAGTGGTAATAAAAGATATTCTCAATCACTTTCTTATTATCAGAAGGCCCTTGATCTAGCCGCTGCTACACATGATTCGGCCTGGATGGGTATAGTAAGAGGGAACATAGGGTTTGTATTACTTCAGACAGGCAGAGAGGATGAAGCCTTAGCTTATCTGCTGGAAGATATGGAGAGTGGTCTACAGCATAACGAGCTTTTATCAGCTGCTGCTGCTGCTGTGTCTATCAGTAAAATCTATCGGGACAAGAATCAACCAGACCTGGCAAAGAAATACTTGCTTCAGGGTATCGAACTTACCCAAAAAGTTGGCTTTCTGCCCGTACTCAAGCCTATGTATAAGGAACTAGCCTCTATCTATGAACAGGAAAAGCAGTATACAGAGGCTATAAAATACCTTCATCTGCAAATTCAGTTAAACGATTCGCTAGCCAAAAAGAGAAGAGAAATAGATGTTATCAAGATGCAATCTTCTTTTGATCTGCAGAAAAAAGAGAATGAAGTAAAAAACCTGACAGAAGAAAATGCACGACAGAAGCATCTTACAGTAATTGTCATCACCGGACTTACATTATGCCTTCTGCTGGTCATTTTAACATTACGGATTCGACAGAAAATCAAAATAAACCAACTACTGATCAGACAAAAAACAGATCTGGAAAACGAAGTTAACAATCGCACACACACCTTGCTGGAATATAATCACCAGCTCAAAGAGTTTTCCTTTATGACAGCTCATAACCTGCGCCGGCCTGTAGCTATGATATTAGGTTTGGGTCAGGTACTTCGACTACCAGATAATAAACCAGATGAAGAAAGGCTATATATCGAAAAGCTTATAGATACAACAAACGAACTGGATCTTGTACTAAAACAGATGAATGGCCTTCTCGAAAAGAAACAAGACTCAGTGATTGACAACTAATCGATCCAGTGTGCTTACATATTTCCTGGCTGGCAGTAGTACTACCGATCTACTATCCCCAAAACAAAAATTCTCCGAAAGATGCTTTCGGAGAATTTCAGTAACAAACCACTTACAACCTAAATTCGTATTTTTATATTTTTATCAGACGTTGCGCCTGAGGATATATCTGCTTGACTTACAATACAAAGATACTACATTCATACCCCCTTTGTAAAGTCATAATTCATTCATTACCATACACATATGCTTTCCTGCCAGATTTTTGAAACAAAAACATTCTATACCTTAAAATACTGATAAATAAGCAGATATAGACTTTTTTTGAATAAAAGAGAATAGTCGAAATTCAAAAAAGACTGCAGCGTACTGCATTCTGACAACATATCTTACATTCCCAATTTTATATTGCTATGCTTTTACACATTGTAACAGGTCACCTTCTCTAAAAAATACAACCGGCAAACCTTGCATAAAGAACTGATTGTCTTACAAGTAGTCAGTCCCGCAACACAGAGTCCTTTTATTTTTCAGCACACTTACAATTCAATTGTAAAAGCTTTTTCTCAATTGCTGAACTGGAAAGCAAATTTTCTTGCCTGATACGAGAAATACGAATAGTATCTACATCCAGTGTTGTTTTTATAGGGCGCATGATATCACAAGTCTCAAAAGTAAAAACAGGAGATATCACATAATAACTAACAAAAAAGATAAAATCTGTATAATTTATTTATGATAATTTACTTTTACATTTGCCAATTAGTAAGCATGCCTACACCACACTGTCAAATACACTATGATAAAACAACTATTTACTTGCCTGCTCGCAAGTCTTCTAGTAATCACTTCCTGCGAGACCAACACTGATGATACACCTACACCTGAAATACCAACTCCTGAAATACCAACTCCTGAACAAACCTGTCAGCTTACTCAAAGACAAACTACTACTCAAGATCCGGATGGTTCTATAACTTCATATACCTCAAGTATGGAATATGATACACAGAAAAAACTTACAGGTTTTACGACTTTGTATTCAGATGGCCGTATCCTGAAAAATTTCTATCGATACAACTCAGAAGGTTTCTTAACAGAAGAAGAAACCACTATTGAACCAAGAGAGGGCTTTTATTGGGTTACACAGTATGAATACACACAAGACAAACTAACCAAAATAAAAGACACCTATAAATCATCTGGGTTGGAGAATGATTATGAGGACACCTACAATACAGATGGATGGCTTATATCCAGCATACAAAACATAACAGATACAAATGCGGGAGAAAAGTTCTTCTCAAAAAAGAATATTTTGCATCAATATACAAATGGCAAACTAACATCTATTGTGGAAGAAGAAGTCACTAACACAGGTAGCTCGTCTGTAACCTATTCTATTGAAACTGATGCAAAAGGGTTGTTACTATCTAAATTGGCTGCCAATAGTGATAAAACAGTATATCAGTATAATGCGGATGGGGAGCAAATACGATCCGAACATTATTTTAATGGTAAGATGGACTCATATACTGTAGCTGAATACGATAATAAAGCAAGAATAGAAACTATCATCAGTCCTTCATTTAAAGGACATTCTACTAAAAGTATTTATGGCTTAAAAAAACATAATAAGACAAAAGAAGTACAATATACTATAAAACCAGATAATACAACTGATGAGAAATTACGGACTACTTATGAGTATGAATATGATCCAAACGGAAATCCTCTAAAGAGGATCCAAAAAGTTACTTCTTTTGGAAAAACTACCACTACTACAACTACCTATACAATTACCTGTCCTTAGTTCTAGTATTTATCTTTACACTAAATGCAAAAGGCCGGGTAGAGATATCTGGCCTTTTGCATCACCATTACATGGGAAGACAAAGTCTAAATTTTTTATTGTTGAAATCCTTGAGAAACTACTTTACCATGTCTATTTATTTCAATAGAATACCCACTCCATTTATATTTATCAAATCTTTCCCCATTATTATTTAAGCCTAACGAACTATAGGCTAAATCATAGCTTACTATAATTGGAATCTTAAATGTATCTGTAACCTTAAAATATCGACTAGATGCATCTATTGCTTTTCGTGCATCACATTCTCTACAAAAATCTAATACAACTAATGTGTTTGATTCAAAACTTAGCAGCCTTATATAATATTCATCATTTTGAATTTTTAACTCTTTAAACATTTCTTCTTCATAGAGTTTTAAGCCCTTTGCCAATTGTTCATTCCCATCTTTACCAAAGTCATAATATACTGTTTTACTGTCGTTATTAGTTCTTTCTTTTATACAAGAGGATGAACTGGAACTGTTACAACCAATAATAGTAAGTCCACAAAGTAGAATAGGCCTGATAGATGAAGTTTTTGGTAGATTCATTGAATAAAATATGTATGATTCTCCTATTGTTTGCTGATTACCAGAAATATACAGACCCCTCTTCGTTCAGATATACTGCCAATACATTATATATACCTATTTGTTGTAAGTACCCAAGCAGCATAACTAACATTTTATAGATTTACCCTGAACTACGATTATCGAACTTTATGCATGCAGAGAAAATAACCATAAGACAGAGCATCACTACACAAGTTGTATAAATAGTAATCGATATTGTCAATAAATCTTTCTGGCATGGTTTCAATTGTCCACAGTTATTCAGTCCACTTATGATATTTCGGGGCTTTTTTAAAAGGAAATACCATCTTACAGAAATTTACTTCCCTTGTTACTCCATGCCTCTACTCATCTTCCAGTCGATAGAGATCCTTGATGCTACTTGACTGAAAATCATACACAACCCTAGGAACACGATAATCCTTAGCGGGATGTTCCTGGTAGCTCGCTAAAGAATCTTGTATCCATACATAACTGCCAATATCTGAACTTAATGCCCAAAAACGATCCTGTTTATCCCAATATAGCCCCCATCGCATGACATCACCTATACTCTTTTTTGATTTGATAATATGCTTCCCTTGTTTATTGGTTATCTCATAGTTC
Organism: Xanthocytophaga flava; assembly: GCF_030068545.1. Lineage (NCBI taxonomy): Bacteria > Pseudomonadati > Bacteroidota > Cytophagia > Cytophagales > Rhodocytophagaceae > Xanthocytophaga > Xanthocytophaga flava. The sequence continues at coordinate 120,521 of NZ_JASJOR010000025.1, forward strand.
ACTATACCGTCCTGTAAGTCAACTTTTAGAGTAATCCCCTTTTCTTGATATCTATATATTCCAGGAGATTTTACTAATTCTCCATGCCAATCATCAACCTGTTGGATTCCACACCCATTTAGGATACCAGCTATAAGTAATATGAATGAAACAGTGAAGCTTATATTTTTTTTCATAGGCTTATGGTTTGTATCTCATTTTAAGGGATATGAATTTGATATTTTTTGCATTTGGGAAAAAGAATTTAGTCATTTTTGAAGCCAAAAAAATTAAAGAAAACAGAAACAGTCTTTTCAGTATTCAAGTAGCTCACCTTTCCAAGGCAGTTCTGTGGTTGCCTTCCAGGAAGCGTGCACATAATGGACACTATAAAGCTCATCGTCAATTTTATTTTCCTTTAAAAATACTTTATAGGCTTTTGCATTTGTAAATTTATACACCTTCTTTATTATCACATCAATAGCCACATAATTCTCTCTGTTATAAGGAGTATAAAATAAAATGTAGTTATTATCATAATTTACAGAGTCTACTGTAAACGTTTCTAAAAAATCTCTGGACTGAAAGCTCCAGCCAATACATCTGACTTTACTAAAACAATCAGCTGTAAGTAATCTATAAGGCTTTACAATGGGTAACCTCCAGACATCAAACCCTTCCATCTGATCCTTATAAAAATCGTGTTTAGATTCTGCACAACTCCCCAGCATGAGATACAACAATGCTAGGAAAGCCTTAGAAAAAACCAATTTACATTTATAACTCATGGTAGTTTTGCTTGCATGTATGGATTTGTCCCAAATATTTATATTACTAGTCTGCTAGTTCAAGTTGTATCAACTCACCTTATGGATGTAGATTCGTAGCTGTTTTCCATATCCGGATTGAAGATATTATTGGCAACAAAGCGTTCGCAAAATCGAAGATAGTACTTTTGTGTATCGGGTGCATAGATACTTTTGTACTCGATCTCAATAATCAGCGATTCCAGATGATGTGCAGTGACAGAGTTGAAAAATGAGGTAGTATGTGTGCTGGCGCTATCCGAGGCAGGTTGTAATAGTTTCCCATCAGTACCCAAAAGAAACAGCGATTGGTTCTCGCCAATTACATAGTTTGGTTCCAGCACTGTAAGATCCTGAAAGGTATAGGGAGCTAAAAAGCTTTCGTAGGCGGGTATCCAGGAGGTATCTGGTTTATGGGCTTTCCAGGCACTTTCATCTTTATAGTACCGAAACGACTGGATCAGAGCCGGACCAAGACCCACATTCTTCAATACAATGCCTTTATGGGGTTCACTATCCTTTTTCAGAAACTCAATAACCAGCAAAGGCCTATACTCAGCAATCTGGATATCCTTTTGCTGGCTACAGGAAACGACCAAGGCCAGAATGGAAACAAATAAGGCAGCAAGATCAACGATGTGTTCCTGGAGTTGCACTTTTAATTTTTTCATTCGACCAATTTATCAATTTTATGTCAATGTCCTGAATTATAACCTATATAGTAGACATACATGGATATTATAATAAACAATGCATTGATAGTTGAAGTCAAATTCTTTATGGATAGACTACAGAGGTAGTTAAATAGCTCAAATTCTCTCTGAATAGAAATTCGTCAATCATAGGGATTTGAGCTAAAATTGGGCTGCTTGGTATTGGAGGATCAGGCGTTCTATTTTTATTTGTTTCTTGATTGATAACTGATAAGATAACAAGTTCATTGGCATAAAGAGGTACTACACTGCCCATACAGAAAAGAGCCATATATACTTCCTCAGCGCTTCCGAGTTGTTACACATACGGAATCTTAAAAGCAAAGCTGGAGATAAAGAAAGGCCGTTATAATATACCGTTTGGTCATCCACTGCTGATGGCCTCAATTGTTGCTTCAGGTCAGTATAGTAAGCCACAAAGGTAATAATGATACCTGATCCTTCATTATCTCTGATTCAGTAGCAGTTTAAAAAACTTTTATTATTGGATCTGAGACTATGTTGTGCGAAATGTTGGACAACAAAAAAGGGTTATAACTTTTTCAAGTCATAACCCTTTGATTATTAGGAGCCCCCTGCCGGGATCGAACCAGCGACCTACTGATTACAAGTCAGTTGCTCTACCAGCTGAGCTAAGGAGGCTTTCCTTATTTGTTTTATTTACTTCGTCCGTGTACCGGATTTGTGATGCAAAAGTAGTCGTTTGAGTAATATGAGTCAAGAGTCGATTCAAAAAAAATTATAAAAAATTTTCAAAATTTTCTCAACTTATTCATTCACAAACCATTACAAATCATAAAAAAGTTTAATTTGTTGCTTCAGATCACTCAGTTCCTTCTCTGCTGCCTCAATCTTAGAGGTAAAATCTTTCCGGAAAGCATCTGCATTTTTTGAATTTGCAAAAAACTCCAGGTTATTCTTCCACAAGGCAATGTCATTTTCCAGTTGCGTAATCTTACGGCGCATAGCTTGCTCTTTACGTTGCAGATCACGAGCCGCATGTGGATTATTCTTAGAAATCTTCAGTTCGCTTGTAAGAATAGCCTTGGCACGTTCTGTATCTGATAGTCCTTGTGTATTCTCCAGGAATTTCTTCACTGCTTCAGAATAACGCTTCCGCATAGAGTCCATATTCTTACGAGGCACGAATCCTGCAGCCTCATATTGCTCACGCAGTGCTTCAAAAGCAGCTACATCCGTACTCTTCTCTTCGGCAAGCTTTTCTATCTGTGCACAAATATTCAGTTTTACCTCCAGGTTTTTCTCAAACTCACGCTCTGTCTGGTTCCGCTGTCCACGACGACGCTCAAAGAAGGCATCACAGGCTTGTTTGAACCGTTCAAAGATTGCATCCCGGAATTTTTCTGATACCGGACCAACTTCTTTCCAGCGTTGTTGCAATTCTTTGATTTTATCAGCAGTAGCCTCAAAATCATCGTTGTCTTTCAGTGCTTCTACCTGCTCACACAACGACGTTTTTATCTTCAGATTCTCTTCACGTGCAGCTTCCAGATGACGGAAAAACTCGTTTTTATGATGAAAAAACTGTTTGAATGCGGCCCAGAAACGTTTATTGATTTCTTTGGCTTTTTCTCTTGGCAAAAGGCCAATAGCATCCCAACGTTTTTGTATTTCCAGTATCTCTTTTGTCTTATCGTTCCAGTCGCTGATTTTGTCTGACTGAAAGGCAGCGTATGGCTCTACCTCTGTACACAAAGCAAGCTTGGCAGATACATGCTGTTCCATCTGCTGACGAACCGCTTCCATTTGCTCCTTACGCTTGTTGTACACAACATCCGAAGCAGCTTTAAACCGTTGCCAGATGGCGTCTTGTTCTTCACGTGGTACAGGGCCTACATGTTTAAACTCTTCATGTAGCTCGTTCAGTTCTTTTACTACAGATGAAGAAGCATCCTGCTGAGCTAACTTTTCAGCTTTCTCACAGATGTCAGCCTTCAGCTCCAGGTTCTTCTTACGATCCAGTTCTTTGAGCTCAAAATAAATGCTTCGGTTGCTGTAAAAACGTTCAACCAAGGCATTGAAGTTAGCCCATAGTTCCTGTCCCTGAGCCTGAGGTACAGGTCCGGTAGTTTTCCACTCTGCCTGAATCTTTTTCAATTCAGCCACACTGGCGTTACTTTCTTCGCTATCTACTAGTTGACGCAGACGTTCCAGTAAGGCAGCTTTTGCCTGTAGATTTTGCTCTTTGCTACGCTCCTGGTCCTGAATCCACTTCACTTTTTTCTCTTTCAATTGGCGGCACAGATTCTCAAACCGTACAGTCAAGCCATCGTACTTATACTCAAAGTCCTCTTTGTCTCCTCCACTGGCAATGAATTTTTCCAGAGCAAGATTCTTTTCCACTTCTTTCATCTCGTCAAAAACCGGCTTGGCATGACGCATCACTTCATCGATCTGCTTTTGGTCTTGTCCGGCCAAAGCATCTTCAGCCAGCTTCACAAAGTCTTTCTTTGTAAAACTTGCGTAATCGATGTGATGTTCTTCTACATGCTCATGTTCAGCTTCTAACGTTTCCGACTGGCTTTTATCCAATTCTTCGTTCTCCGCATTAAGTTGTTCTGTGTTCATTCTCAATCAGTTTCGGTCTTTGGGTATTGAGTATTTACAAAATTAGTAAAAAAGTATCTCTGTCAAATGCCAATACTCGAATAAGGCTTAAAAAATATTACTTTTGCCTTCGTCTACAGTACAAAGGTGCTACTTTTATTTATTAAAACCATTTTTTACAAAAAAAAACTCACACAAATGAATACCCCCCTCCATTCACTGGCTGACATTCGCAAGGAATATACCCTTAAAGAACTGGATATAACTACTACTTCGGACGATCCTTTTGCTCAGTTCCAGCAGTGGTTTAATGAAGCCATTGGTGCCAAGGTACCCGAACCGAATGCGATGCATCTGGCAACAGTATCCGCAGAAGGACATCCATCCGGACGTATTGTGTTGCTAAAAGGGCTGGATTCAAAGGGATTTACGTTCTTTACCAACTACGAAAGCCGTAAAGGACAGGAAATGAAAGGACATGAATTTGCCAGTCTAACCTTTTTCTGGCCGGAACTGGAACGACAACTACGCATTGAAGGACACATCGAAAAAGTTTCTGATACAGAGTCTGATATCTATTTTCAAAGTCGACCACGCGGAAGCCAGATTGGTGCCTGGGCTTCGCCTCAGAGTACAGTTATTGAAAGTAGAGATATCCTGGCCGAAAAACAACACCAACTGGAAGAGAAATTCGGCACAGATCAACCCATTCCCCGCCCTCCACACTGGGGTGGTTATCGGTTACTACCCCACTGGCTCGAGTTCTGGCAAGGTCGCCCCAGCCGCCTGCATGACCGGATTGTCTATAAACTCACAGAAGATCACAGCTGGATCAAACAACGACTAGCACCTTAATAAAAGGGGCTATAAATAAAGAAAAATCCTCCTCTCTGTCCTCCTGGAAGGAACTCGTGGCAAGACCGGTGGCCTTTCCGAGTGGAGTGTGTTTTTTCTCTCAGAAAGTAAACGCAGCTCTATTTGTCACAAGTTTCTTCCAGAAGGGCTGGGATGGTATTTTGAGTGGTTTTCTTACCTTGACAGCATTGAACGGACGCTTGTGCCCATTTTGAGAACAGCTTCCGTTGCGTTGGTGGGTAAAATCCTGTTTGGGTACTATCACAAACCTGAACTTGGCTCTATTTGTCCCAACGCAACGGACGTTGCTTTCAATATAGGTCCGAACGGACGTTCGAACCAGCTCCTTTCCATTTGAACCAGTACCTCGTATAAGTATATCCTCTAGCATCAGAACCGTGTAGATCCTCTTTCAAATCTGTTGTTTTTTTTCAATTTACTTACCTCTTCCATTCAAAACATCACCTATCCTTGAGAAAATAAATGAGTCACTGTATCCGCATACAGACAATCATTTAGTATGTTGTGGCCCTGCTGTTAGCTTTAGTACAGTCAGTAAGTAACTCAATACTCTACCATTAATCCAGCTTATGTCTGCCAAAACAATTATTTCTGCAGAGCAACAACGTCTCAATCAAAACGCTACCCACCCTGTACCTCTCGAAAAATGGGGACCTTATTTAGCTGAACGACAGTGGGGTACAGTAAGGGAAGATTATAGTAGTGATGGCAATGCCTGGAACTACTTTCCATTCAAACAATCGCATGCACGGGCTTATCGGTGGGGTGAAGATGGGATTGCAGGGATTTCGGATTTTGGTCAAAACCTCTGTTTTGCTCTCACTCTCTGGAATGGCAAAGATCCACTATTAAAGGAACGCCTGTTTGGCCTTACCAATGGGGAAGGCAATCATGGCGAAGATTGCAAAGAACTCTATTATTATCTGGATAATACGCCAACGCATTCCTATATGCGTTTTCTATACAAATATCCTCAGAACGCATTCCCGTATGAAGATTTAATCCGTACCAATGCACAACGGGGGAAATCAGATCCGGAATATGAACTACTGGATACAGGTATATTCAATGAAAACAAATATTTTGATGTGTATGTCACCTATGCCAAGAATGATCATGAAGATATCTGCATAGAGATCGAGGTGTTTAATCAGAGCGAAGAACCCGCTGATATTACGCTATTGCCTACTCTCTGGTGTCGTAACCGATGGCTTTCTGGTGACCTGCATCCCAGACCTACCATACAGGTAGCTGAGGCAGATGCAGACTGGCAGATGGTATCTGTAACACATGGATTTATAGGCACCTATCATTTTTACTTTCCCAAACCTGCCGAAGACTTACTTTTTACAGAAAATGACTCTAATCTCGAACGTTTATTTGGAGTACCCAATCCATCTCCCTATGTGAAAGATGCTTTTCACGATGTGATCATCCAAGGAAACAATACATTACTAAAAGATAAACTATCAGGAACCAAGTTTGCACCTGTGTATCGGGTCACGGTTTCGGGCAAATCTTCCCAGAAGATTTATTTCCGACTGAGTAAAGAAAAGCTGGCGGGAGATCCTTTTGCAGGCATTGAACAAACGTTTGTGTTGCGTAAACAAGAGGCAGATATTTTCTATCAGTACTTTGCACCTCTGAATGCAACCGAAGACGCCAAAAACATTCAGCGGCAAGCCTTTGCCGGGTTATTATGGAGTAAACAATATTACCAGTATGATGTGGAACGGTGGCTGAATGGTGATCATGGACAGCCTGCACCTCCGGAAAGCCGGAAATATGGACGCAATGCCAACTGGAAATATATTAAAAATGAAGATATTATCTCAATGCCTGACACCTGGGAATATCCCTGGTATGCAGCCTGGGATCTGGCCTTTCATTGTGTTACCTTTGGGCTGATTGATCCTGCCTTTGCCAAAAACCAGCTTATTCTTATGCTTCGCGAGTGGTATATGAATCCAGAGGGCCAGATTCCAGCCTATGAGTGGAACTTCTCGGATGTGAATCCTCCTGTGCATGCATGGGCAGCTCTTTCTGTGTATCGGATTGAGCGAACTATACATGGCAAACACGATATCAATTTTCTGAAACGAATCTTTCAAAAGCTGCTGATCAATTTTACCTGGTGGGTAAACCGCAAAGATGAAGATGGAAACAATATCTTCTCAGGAGGCTTTCTCGGTTTGGATAATATTGGAGTACTCAATAGAAGTGCTATTCCTCCCAATTGCCATATTGAACAGGTAGACGGAACTAGTTGGATGGCTATGTACGCCTTGAATATGATGGATATTGCACTGGAAATTGCCGTCTATGACAAATCGTTTGAAGATGTAGCTACCAAGTTCTATGAACATTATGTGCTGATAGCAGAATCCTTGAATGAGGCATTAATGTGGGATGAAAAGGATCACTTCTTTTATGATGTATTGTATCATCCCAATGGAGAAGCTATACCTATGAAAGTGCGTTCTGTAGTAGGATTGAGCGTATTGTTTGCAGTCTCTATCATAGATGTAAAGAAAATGACTCCTTTGCCAGACTTTATCAAACGGATAGCCTGGTTTAAGAATTATCGCATCAAAACGGGAAAATATCTTCCCAATGAAGAGACAAAAGATGGCGACTATATTCTGATTTCTCTGATTCCAAAAGAAAAGCTTATTGGCATACTGGAAATTATGCTGGATGAAGAAGAGTTTCTTGCACCCGGAGGCATACGTGCGTTATCTAAATATCATGACCAACACCCCTATTTTATTCATCTGGATGGGATAGAACATACGATTCGCTATGATCCGGGTGAATCAACGTCCTATATGTTTGGCGGAAACTCAAACTGGCGTGGACCGGTATGGACACCAATCAATTATCTGCTAATCAAGGCATTGAAAAAATACCATCAGTTTTATGGAGACTCTGTAAAACTCGAATTTCCAACACGTTCAGGCAACTGGATGACACTGGGAGAAATTTCCAATGCACTGGCAGAAAGAATGGTGCATATTTTTGAAAAAGATTCAGCAGGCAATCGTCCGGTACATAAGGATCATGAAGCGTTTTATAGTCGTCCCGAGAATCAGGATTTGCTCTTGTTCTACGAATACTTCCATGGAGATACTAGCAGAGGTATAGGAGCCTCACATCAAACCGGCTGGACTGCTGTTATTGCAGAACTGATCAATGATGATGCATGGGAATGGGAATGATTTTTTATACTGTTTTAGCAACACTATGAAACTATCTGTTAAACAGACAAAATAATTTATCAGAAATCAAACCAAACTTTCAGCACAATGGTTATTTTTGCTTAATAAGCATTTTTAGCCTCGGATACAGAAATCACACTAGATAGATCTGAATTGTCTGGTACTCAATATTATTCATTTTTAACTTTTTAAATCTATGGCAACTGTCAAACCATCAACGACCACTAATATTGGAATCAATGAGAAAAATCGTGCAGGTACAGCGCAACTGCTGAATCACCTGCTTTCAGATGAATTCGTTCTTTATACAAAAACCCGATACTATCACTGGAATGTAACCGGACCACGTTTCCACAATCTACATCTGTTCTTTGAAACCCAATATACTGAATTGGCAGAAATCATTGATCAGGTAGCAGAGCGGGTACGTCAACTAGGTTATTTTGCGTTTGGTACACTGGAGCAATTCAAGAAAACAACTCGTCTGAATGAAAACTACGGAGAGGTTCCGTCTGATGATGATATGATCCGTAACCTGATGGAAGATCATGAAACGATCATTCGTCAGTTGAGAACAGATCTTGAAAAAGCAGATGAGAATTTCCATGATACCGGTACCAATGACTTCCTGACCAGTCTGATGGAACAACATGAGAAGATGGCATGGATGCTGAGAGCACACCTGCAATAACGGAACAAGTCTCTTTTAGCTAAGCTATCAAAAGCCACTTATCTTTCCAGAAATGGATAGGAATAAGTGGCTTTTGACGTATAGGAAGTATTTTATTCATTTTCTTTTTGGAAATTATTTTGCCTGATTCAAGTCATATGTAAATTACCAGTTGGCGGATACATCCACGGCTCTATCCATAGGCCCAAGCATAATCGCAACAAACGCAAAACATGCGAAAAAATAATGGATAAAAAGCATGTGGCCGAAATAGGATTGCTTGTACTTTTGAAGTATATATAACCAGATTAGGAAAGACCCAATAGCATATATAAAGTAGGCCCAGCTCTCAAGTGTATATATACTATAAACATAGGTATACTCTGCCATCACGGTTCCACGATAATTTATTGGTCCAGATTCTTGTACTGTAAAAAGATAACTCACTGGACTTAAATTAGCATATCGTATCAAAGGAAAAAAGACACCTACAATAATTGCCTGACACCCGACAATTGGTAGTACTCGTCGGTAAGGAGATAGTAAAAAGCTTTTTATTAAATTAATAAAACCAATTCCTCCGGGAATAAAAATTACAAGAAATAACAGGAGAGCCAGAATACTATTTACTCTTGGAAAAAAGGCAATGAGTAAAGAAAAAGCAATAGCATGAACCCACCAGAGAGGGTGTGTGGAAGAGGTAGGCTCTGCATTATCAGCAGATAGAGATTGTTCTTCAGTAGTCATATACCAATACTTGTGATAAGAAATGTTTCGCTTCTTACCACAAGAATAAAGCCAGATTACTAAGCAGTGGTGGTCGGAAGAAATTCCGACCCCTTACGTTTTAAAGACTTTGTTGGGATCTCCACCCGCCAGTGTGATCATGATAGTGGTTATAAGTTCTCTGAGTTGTAAGACAACTCTTCTTTTTGCCG